>JACPQO010000239.1 GCA_016190405.1 Chloroflexota bacterium
AGCTTCGCGAGCCTTATCCGGGCAGGCGTCTCACTCATCCAGGTTCAGGCTCCCAGGCCAAAGAGGTAAGCGCGTCTTCTACCGTTCGCTCTCAGCCTCTCGCTCGAGCAGCAGTTCCACGACCTTCACCCGGGCGGTGTAGCCGTACACCAGGTAGTCCCGCGGGTGCAGGTCCAGCGGCTTCAGCTCTTCCTGGCGGAGGGCAACGGGGTCGGCGATCTCCATCTCTAGCATGGGCACGTCCTGGCCCATCTTCAGTTCGTGCAGCTCGCCGTCGGCCCCGAGGACGACGCAGCCGATGTCCGGCGACGCGATGCCTGCCGCTTCGATCTCGATGCCGTAGGAGAAGAACGCGCCCGGGACCGGCGGAAACGGGTCCAGTTGGGCCACCGCCTCCTGGAGCAACCGTCGCAGGCGGTCCGCCGCCCGCTCCAGGGCAGCGTCCGCCTCGTTCTTGTATTCCAGAGGGTCGGCCGGCACGCGATTTTTCCTTAAACAGTATTTTTGCTGATACTATTTCCAATTGTTCGTCAATATGATAGAATTTCTATATGGTGACCAACACCATCCACCTGCAGTCCACCCGCCAGCAGATCCTCCAGTACCTCCAGCGGCATGGCCGCGCCACGGTCAAGGAACTGGGACAGCTCCTGGGCCTCACCTCTACCGGAATCCGGCAGCACCTCACCGTCCTGGAGCGTGACGGCCTGGTGGAGGCCCACGAGGAGCGCGGCCGCGTGGGCCGGCCGACCCTAGTATACTCCCTGACCGAGAAGGCCGACGGCCTTTTCCCCAAGACCTACGACCTCCTGGCGACCGTGCTCCTGGAGGAGATCCGCAGCAATGACGGCAACGAGAAGCTCCACCAGCTCCTTCACCGGGTAGCCCATCGCCTGGCCTCTCCCTATCTGGACCGCGTGGAAGGCCTGCCCCTGCCCGAACGCATCGGCGAGACGGCGCGCATCATGGAGGAGCAGGGCAGCCTCGTCGAACGCGTCGAGACCAACGGCGACTACTACATCGACGAGTTCACCTGTCCCTTCCCCAAAGTCGCCCAGCGCGACCGCGCGGTTTGTGCCCTGCACGTGGAGTTCGTCCGCCTCCTCAGCGGCGGCGACACCCGCCTGACCCGCAGCCTGCTGCGCGGCGAGCGCGCCTGTTCCTACCGCATACGGCCCGTGGCCGCCCCGCTCCCCACCATCCCCTGAGCAATAGAACATAGAGCATAGAGCATACATCAAGCCCTTCTTGCTCCGTTGCTCTTTGCTCTATTGCTCTGGGGCGGGGGTATAATCGGGGGGAGATGCTCTGGGTCGGCCAGTTCGGCATCGTTGATGGCGAGGCGCGGGAGCACACCCCCTGGGTGGGCACCTTTCCCGACCCCAGCCCCGGCGAGGAGCCGTCCGACCTCTATCTCATCGTCGAGCCCGCCCTGCCGGGCAGCGAGGAGTTCTGCGCCGAGCTGGCCCAGGCCATCGGCAGGGTCTTCCACCAGCGCAAGGCCTCGCTCACCGGCGGCATACTGCGCGCCCTCAGGGCCGCCCACGAGAACCTGCGCGACTGGAACCACAAGAGCCTCAAGGAGCACCGGGTGGCCGCCGGCGTCTCCTGCCTCGCCCTCAGGGGCCACGAGGCCTACCTGGCCCAGGTAGCGCCCGCCAGCGCCGTCCTCTATCGCCAGCGCTCCCTGCGCACCCTGGAGCCCGCCCTCCCGGACGCCGCCGAGCCCCTGGGCCTGTACGATGACTTCTGGCCCGACTACTCCCGTTTCGAGCTGGCCGAGGGCGACCGCGTCCTGCTCCTCAGCCCTCCCCTGGCCCGCTCCCTGCCCGCCGAGGAGCTGGCCGCCGCCCTGGCCCTGCCCGCCGAGGAGGCCCTGCCTGCCTTCTACCGCCAGGCCCGTTCCCTGCCCAACTGCGGCGCCGTGCTGGTCGCCGCCCTCCCCGCCGCGCCCTAACCCCAGGAACGAGGAACATGGAACCAGGAACATGACCCCACCGCCCCTGCCTCATCGGTCCTGCGAGGGCGACCGCAGGCGGTCGGCCCTACATTTGCTCCAAAAGATGGCCGCCTTGCCCGGGTGGCGGGGCGGGGCCTGGTTCCTTGTTCCTTGTGCCCGCGGGGCGGGGTAAGCTGGGGGGTGGCATGCGCGTCCTCGGCATCGAGACCTCCTGCGACGAGACGGCCGTGGCCGTGGTCCGGGACGGCCGCCACATCCTGTCCAACGTCGTCGCCTCTCAGGTGGAGCTGCACGCCCGCTACGGCGGCGTCGTGCCGGAGCTCGCCTCCCGCCGGCACGTGGAGGCGATCGTGCCCGTCCTGGAGGAGGCGCTGGCGCGGGCGGGCTTGTCGCTGGCCGACATCGACGCCATCGCCGTCACGACCGGCCCAGGGCTGGCCGGGGCGCTCCTCGTCGGCGCCAACGCCGCCAAGGCGATCGCCTACGCCCACGACCTGCCGCTCGTCGCGGTGAACCACCTGGAGGGCCACGTCTACGCCGCCTGGCTGGAGGACGGCCCGGAGC
>JACPQO010000246.1 GCA_016190405.1 Chloroflexota bacterium
AACCTGGACTGGGAGCTGGCCCACATCGGCGACCCGCTGGAGGACCTGGGCTGGCTCTGCGTCCGCTCCAGGCGCTTCGGCAACGATCACCAGCCGGCCGGCGGCATCGGCACCCGCGCCGAGCTCTGGCGCGCCTACGAGGCCGCCGGCGGCTCCCCCGTTGATCCGGAGCGCGCCCGCTTCTGGGAGGTGTACGGCAACCTGCGCTGGGGCATCATCTGCATCAGCCAGGCCAGGACAGGGCTGGAGGCGGCCGCCGCGCTACCGCCGGGCAGCTACCTGGAGCTGGCCAGCATTGGCCGCCGCACCGCCGAGACCGAATGGGAGCTCCTCAACCTCATGGAGGAAGGATGACACCACAACCTAGCCGTTCCCACGCCGAATATGCCACCTCCTACCTCCTACCTCCTACCTCCTACCTCTAACATGCAGGACCGCCCCACCTACGACGAGCTCCTGGCCGCTGTCGAGCGCTTTCTGGACTCCGAGATCCTCCCCAACGTCGAAGGCTCCCGCCGCTTCCACGCCCGCGTGGCCACCAACGTGATCCGCATCGTCCGCCGCGAGCTGGAGCGGGAGGAGGAAGCCCTGGCCGCCGAATGGGCCGGCCTCGACGCCCTGCTGGGCCACGTCGAACGCCCGGCCGACCGGGCCGCCCTGCGCGAGGCAATCCGTGCCCGCAACGCCGGGCTCTGCGAGCGCATCCGCCGCGGCGACGCCGACTCAGGCCCCTTGCGGGCGCAGGTCCTGGACCACATGCGTCGCACCGTCCAGGAGAAGCTGCGCATCAGCGACCCCGACTGGCTGCGGCGCTCCCAGGAGTAGGAGGCATATCAGAAGGATAGGCTTATGGTCATGAACGGAATACGCCACCCCCTCAGCTTCGGCCGAAGCTGAGGGTTTATGTTCATGAACGAAATAACCCGACACAGGGGCGGGCTGGGGCACCACACCACAGGCGGGCCGCATGCGCCAATTCCGGGCCGCACCGGCCCGCTCATTTGACCCTAGCCGGCGCGACCGCTAAAAAGAAGGCATGGAACCGAGAGGAGCACGTATATGTCAGACCTGAGATGGCCCGGCCCGGCGCCCTGGAAACCGCTGCTCATCGCCCTGGGCGTCTCCCTGGCCGCCCTCCTGCTGGCCGCCTGCGGAGGCGGCGGCGACAATGACAAGAGCCCCGGCGCGACGTCCCCCGACGGGGGCTCGCCCGCTGCCACCGCGACCCCCATGGTCTCGCCCGGCGTAGAACTGGACCTCCTCAGCCGGGCCTGGGCCAAGAAGACGGCCAAGGTCACCTACGACTTCACCAGCGGCTCCGATAGCGGCACCATGACTCTGTACTGGCGGCCCCCGGACTGGCGCATGGACCTCTCGAGCAGCGATTCGGGGGACGTCAGCATGATAGTGGCCGGCGGCGCCTCCTACCTGTGTAGCGAGAACAGTTGCCTCTCCATCGCCGGCCCCGAAGCGCCGCAGGTCCCGCCTCTCCCCTTCCTCGGCTCCTTCACCGAGCCGGACGCCCTCAGCCAGTCCATCGCCGAAGACGTCGCCGGCGCGGAGATCAAACGCTCGACCCAGAGCATCGCCGGCCAGCCCACCGGCTGCTACGAAGCGTCCAGCCAGGGCAACAACCTCCAGTGGTGCTTCACCATCGACAGTGTCCTCATGCGCTTCGTCGGCTCCTCCGGGGCTGCGGGCGCCGGCGACTTCCGCCTGGAGGCGACCGATCTCATCCGCCAGCTATCTGACGCCGACTTCCAGCCGCCCTTTCCGGTGACCACGCTCCCAGGCCAACCGTAGCCTCAGCGCTCCCCCTTCCCGCGCGGGATGATATACAATCCTGCCTGCTAGCCCACTTCAATGCGGATCGAGGCCTTCACACCCCGGCTCGGAGGGAGCATGCCATGAACATCGAGGCCGTCTCTCGACTGGTCGAGCAGCACAACATCGCCACCGTCAAGATCGGCGGCGCCGACCTGGACGGCGTCTACCGGGGCAAGCGCGTCAGCGCCGAGCACTTCCTGGGCGCCGCGGCGGAGGGCTTCCCCCAGTGCGATGTCCTCTTCGGCTGGGACATCCAGGACACGGTCATCGGCTCTCTGCCCTTCTCCAACTGGGAGACCGGCTTCAGCGACATCATAATGAAGCCGGACCTGGCCACCTTCGCCGTGGTGCCCTGGGAAGAGGGCTGCGCCAGCGTTGTCTGCGACTTCTACAGTGAGCACGGCGATCCCCTGCCCATCGCACCGCGGTTCGTCCTCCAGCGCGTCCTCCAGCAGGCCCAGGCCGCAGGCTTCCGCTCACACATGGCTGCCGAGCTGGAGGTCCGCTTCTTCCGCGAGGACCAGGAGAGCCTGCGCGCCAAGAACTTCTCCGACCTGCGCCCCCTCAACCCCGGCCTCAACTGCTACTCCATCCACCACGCATCCATAGACGAACCCGTCATCGGCCGCCTGCGCCAGATGCTCAACGCCTACGGCATCCCCGTCGAGGCCTACAACCGCGAGCACGGCGCCGGCATGTACGAGATCAACCTCCGCTACACGGACGCCCTTCGCGCCGCCGATCAGACGATGCTGTACAAGAGCGCCGCCAAGGAGATCGCCGCCCAGGCCGGCGCCGTGGCCACCTTCATGGCCAAGTACGCCGACAACCTGGACGGCTGCGGCGGCCACATCCATCAGAGCCTCTGGTCCGCGGACGGCTCGACGAGCCTCTTCTGGGACGAGGCGGCGCCGCATCACCTCTCAGACACCCTGCGACACTACATTGCCGGCGTCCTGGCCACCCTCCCCGAGTTCATGCTGATGTACGCCCCCAACGTCAACTCCTACAAGCGCTTCCGCTCCGGCACCTGGGCCCCTGTCAACCTCACCTGGGGCCTGGACAATCGCACCTGCGCCCTGCGCGTCATCGCCTCCAGCCCCCCCGCCATCCGCGTCGAGAACCGCGTCCCCGGCGCCGACCTCAACCCCTATCTCGCCTTCGCCGCCTCCCTGGCCGGCGGCCTCCACGGCATCGAACACAAGCTGGAGCCGCCGCCCGTCACCAAAGCCAACGCCTACGATCTCAGCGCCGACGCAGCCCCGCCCCTGCCCCGCTCTCTCCCCGAAGCGCTGGCCCTCTTCCGCAGCAGCGAACTTGCCCGCCGCTACTTTGGCGACCCCTTCGTCGACCAGTACGTCGCCTTCCGCCAGTGGGAGGTCGAGCAGCACCGCCGTGCCGTCACGGACTGGGAGCGCAAGCGGTATTTCGAGATGGTGTAGGAGGTCGCCGTGTGGAGCTCTTCTATCGCCGGAGAACGGGCGCAACAGTCCAGCTTGAAAGCTGGGGGCATCCGGCCCAATGCCGCACCATTCATGGTGCGGTTTGGTTCACCGATCCACCGCCGCTACCTCGAGTTCCCCCGGCCACTCCAGCGAAATGGGGAGCCC
>JACPQO010000234.1 GCA_016190405.1 Chloroflexota bacterium
GCCAGGAGGTGCGCACGTACCTGGCGCCCGCCGACGATCCGCTCGCCGTTGCCCCGGACCGCATCCGCTGGGTCTCCGGCCCCGACGGCGTCATCGATGCCCGCGTCAGCGAGTGGTCGCCCGACGGGAAGCGGCTCGGCTTCACATCGATGGCCCGCGGCTTCGCCCACATGGGCACCTTCGACCCGGCCTCCGGCGCCGTAGACTGGATCACCGGCGGCGAGCACGACACCTACGGTCCCTCGTGGGCCCGCGACGGCGAACGGCTCGCCTACGTCGTCAACCACGACGGCAACTACACCATATTCGTCCGCCGTCTGTCCGACGGCCAAGAGACGGAGATCGCCGCCGGCCCCGGCGTCCATTCAGCCCCGGCCTTCCTGCCGGACGGCCGCATCGTCTTCGCGTTCACCTCGCCCGCTCACCCCAACGACCTGTGGCTGGCCGACCGGGCGTCGGGCAAGCTGCGCCGGCTGACCGATTCACTACCTCTCGACAATCCGGGCGACTCTTTCGCGGCCGGGCAGGCCGTGCGCTACCCCAGCGCCGATGGCCAGGAGGTCCCGGCCCTGCTCTACCGCCCACGAGGCGCCGTCGGTCCAACGCCGGCCGTCGTGTTCATCCACGGCGGGCCCACCGCCCAGCATGTCAACACATGGGACCCTCTGACGCAGTACCTCCTCAGCCGCGGCATCACGGTCCTGGCCCCCAACTACCGGGGCAGCACCGGTTACGGCCGCGCCTTCATGGAGGCCAACCGCCTGGACCTGGGCGGCGGCGACCTGGCCGACGTGGTGGCCGGCGCGGACTACCTCCTGCGGCAGGGCCTGGCCGATCCCTCGCGCGTCGCCCTCACCGGCGGCAGCTACGGCGGCTATCTGACGATGCTGGCCCTGACCAAGACGCCCGATGGCCCCGGCGGCCACGGCTGGGCCGCCGGCAGCGCCGTCGTGCCCTTCGTCAACTGGTTCACCGAGTACGAGAACGAGCGCGAGGACCTGAAGCACTGGGACCGCGAGAACCTGGGCGACCCCGTGGCCGACGCCGGCCGCTACCGCGACCGCTCGCCTATCTTTTTCATCGACAATGCGCGCGCCCCGGTGCAGATCATCGCCGGCGCCCACGACCCCCGCTGTCCCGCCAGCGAGGCGCAGCAGGCCCGGGACGCCCTCCTGGCCCGCGGCATCGAGGTCGACTTCGTGGTCTACCCCGACGAGGGACATGGCTTCCGCAGCACGGAGAACCGGGTGGACGCGCTCCTGCGCCGCGCCGCCTTCCTGGAGCGCCACCTGACCCGCTGACGGACACGGCGACAGCCGCGCCCGTGCCCTCCTCCGAAGGACAGGCTTCAGCCTGTCCTGTGCGGCGTCCCCCTACTGCAGGATCAGCGTCCCCTTCTGGATCAGCGGGTGGAAGTCGCAGCGGAACGGGTACGTCCCCGGCGTGTCGATCTTGATCTTCAGGCTTCCCGTCTTGCCCGGTTCGACCGTGTTGGGCGGCATCTCGAAGTCGTCCCCCTTCTCGCCCGTCGTGTCCACGTCGAATATCTTGTTGGGGCCGGACACCCGCAGGTTGTGGATCACCGTGCCGGTGTTCGTCACGGTAATCTCGATGACTTCGCCGGCCTTCCCGGTCAGCGTTGTGGGGTTGTAGAAAGCCTTGTCGGCATCCCCGCCGGCCTCCAGCGCCAGCGTCTGTCCCACCGGCAACCCCCTTACCCTATCATCCTCCGGGTACGGCGTGGGGGTACCGCTAGTCCCCGATGAGGAACCTACGCTGAGCACGACCACGGCGACGACTGCCGCGACCCCGGCGACCAGCACAGGCACGAAGGCCACCCAGGGCGCGATCCCCAGCCCGAACAGCCCGCCCCGCGACTTCTTCCGCGCTCGCGGTGCCTTCCTTTGGGCCGCAGTCACGCTGACCGCTGGGCGCGCCGGCTTCGTCGCCGGTGGCCGACCCGCTGGGGCCGCCGCCGGCGGTGGCGCTACCCCCGCCTTTTCCGCGCGCTCGCGCCGGGCCCGCTGGGCCTCTCTTCGCCGCTTACCCTTACGGCTCACCCCTTGACTGTTCCTTCCTCCCCCAATTCCTTCTGGCCTGTCACGAACAAGCATACGACGCCGCGACAGCACCGGCCATCGCAGCTAGTATCCACAGCCTAGGCCGCCGGAACACCTGCGTCTATCGGGTCACGACCCCACTTCAGCGTGGGGTTTTGCCCTACACCAACCCTCCTGTATCCGTCGTGCCCTGGAGTGTGACGCATGTCACACTTACGGTGCTCCCCATACGCTAGACTAGGGTTGCCATGGGCATCCGCTACCCGTTCCCGGCGGGGGCGCGTTTGCGCGTCCTCACCGCCTCAGGCCACATCACGGTGACAGCCGAAGAGCGCCAGGACCTCGATGTCGACGCCGGCGGCCGCTCGCCACACATTGACTCTAACGACGGCGGCCGCACGGTTGAGGTCCGCTCCCGCTCCGGCTCTCTGGACATCCGCTGCCCTCGCCTCACCGATATCTCCGTCGGCGGCATCTCCGGCCGCGTCCGGTTGATCGGCGAGTTCGGCACGGTAAAAGTATCGGCCGTCTCCGGCCACATCGAGGTGGACTCCGCCTCCGGCGATCTGGACATCCGCAGCGTCAGCGGCCACCTCACCGTTAACACCTGCGGCGGCCGCTGCCAGCTCAACACTACCAGCGGGCACATCGTCCTGGGTCATGCTGGCGGCCCGGCCCGCGCCACCACCATGAGCGGCCACGTAGAAGTGGGCACCAGCGGTCAGGGCGACGTGGAGCTCAGGAGCATCTCCGGCAAGGTCCTGGTCAGGGTGCCCCCCGGCAAGCACCCGCGGGCGCGGCTCCACTCTTTGAGCGGCCGCATCCGGTGCGACTGCCCCCAGGGGGCCGATTTCGAACTCAAGGCCACCACCGTCTCCGGCTCCATCGAAGTCACGCCGAGATGAGCCCTACACGCGCTGGCCCGGCCGTCGGGGCCGTCCAGGGGACCATCGTGTTCACGGACCTGGCCGGCTTCACAGAGTTCACCGCCCTGCGCGGCGACGAGGCGGCCCTGGCTCTCCTTGCGCTCCAGGAGCGCCTCGTCAGCGAGGTGGTCGGCGCCCGCGGGCGGGTCGTCAAGGAGCTGGGCGACGGACTGCTGCTATGGTTCGACGACCCCTGCCAGGCGGTCGATGCCGCCCTCGCTCTCCAGGAGCGGTTCGAGTCCCAGCCCGGCGGCGACGATCTCCCCCTCTGGGTGCGCATCGGCGTCCACTTCGGCCGGCCGGCGCGACGCGGCGACGACCTGGTCGGCCACGACGTGAACCTCGCCGCCCGCATCGTCGACCTGGCCGCGCCGGGCGAGGTGCTGGCCTCCCAGGCCGCCGTCCAGCGCATCGGCGATGGCCTGCCGGACGTCCACTTCGAGGAGGTAGGCCCCGTGGTAATGAAGGGCATCCCCGGCCAAGTGGCCCTGTACCGCGCCATGCGGCTGGACTGACGGCGCCCTAGCGCCAGGGCCGGCCCTGGGCCAGCCGCAGGAAGTCCCTTACCGCGCCGCGCGATCCCGCCACCACGCCCTGGCTGCCGATGTCCACCGGCCCGCCGTCCCGATCGAACACGGCGCCGCCGGCCTCCCGCACCAGTAGTATCCCCGCCGCGATGTCCCACGGGTACAGGAAGTGGTGTACGAACACGTCGTACCGTCCGCAGGCGGCATAGGCCAGCCCCAGCGCCGCGCTGCCCATCAGGCGCACGCTCTGCACCCCCGGCCACAGCTCGGCCAGCAGCGAGATGAGGTGCGCCGCCCGCCGGTCGTCGTACCCCAGGTCGATCCCCAGCACCGACCTCCCTAGGGATGGCGTCCTGGACGCGCGGGCCCGCTTCCCGTTGACGAGGAGGCCGCCGCCCTCTAGCGCGAAGAACTCATCGCCGGTGGCCGGGGCGTAGGTCAGCCCCAGCACCGGCTCGCCGTCCCGGCACAGAGCGATGTTGAACGCGAAGTACGGAATCCCTTTCGAGAAGTTGTGCGTCCCGTCCAGGGGGTCCACGACCCACAGCCAGCTGGCCGTCAGCGAGGTGTGGTTGGCCGTCTCCTCCGAAAGGACAGCGTGCTGGGGGTACTCACGGCCCAGCAGGTCGAGCACGGCCCGCTCGGACTCCAGGTCGGCCTCGGTGACGAAGTTGCCGCGCCCCTTGGCCACCATCCGCTGCCGGCGAGCGCCAGCGCGGCCCGGAAAGCGGGCCATGATGATCCCGCCCGCCTCCTGGGCGCACAGGCGAGCCACCTGTTCGGCGCTCTTGCCGCTGGCCGAGATGGGGAGTGTCAGCACAGATGGATGGCCCTACATCCGCTCCGGGGCGGACATCCCCATGAAGTCCAGGACGCGGGCCAGCAC
>JACPQO010000025.1 GCA_016190405.1 Chloroflexota bacterium
GCGGCGGCGATGGACCGGCTGCTGGGCGGGACGGGCTCCTGAAAAAGTTGGTCGGGAAATGGTCGGGAAAAGCCGCCTACGGGCGGCTTTTCAGATACGAAAATTGGTGGCGCATGCGGGATTCGAACCCGCGATCTCCGCCTTGAGAGGGCGGTGTCCTGGGCCGCTAGACGAATGCGCCCCTAAACTGGCTGCGGGGCTAGGATTCGAACCTAGACTAACTGATCCAGAGTCAGCCGTGCTACCGTTACACCACCCCGCAGCAGCCTGCCTGATTGTAGCAGAGGGCCCCGAGGCGCGGCAAACGCTGCCCGGGCTTCTAACCCTTCGCGGCGGGTGGTAGACGGCGCGACGCCGAACGCAGGCGCTCCAGTGCCGTCTTACGGCCTCTCTGGCGCCAAACCAGACCTGGCTCGCCGCTCCACGTCCTGCCGGTAGAGGACGCCGACCAGCCGCCCGGCGGAGGTGGTGATCACGGCGCTGCCCATGCGGTGCCTGCGCATGTAGGTCTCCATCTCCTCCAGTGGCACGTTGGGCCGGAAGGTGCTGGGCCCCGCCTCCATGACCGACTCCACTGGCGTGTCCGCGTTGGCGCCGGACGACGTCTCGCGGACGCGACCCAGGACGATGCCGTGCTCGTTCACCACCATGCACACGTCTGTAGTGGCCTTCCGCATCCGCTCCCTAGCCTCCGCCAGGCGGTCACGGAGAAGGCAGGCCGGGACCTCGCGGACCAGATCGCCAGCCCGCTCCCGGCCGGCCAGGCGCCCCTCCGTGGGCAGCCCGCTGGCCGACCAGTCCGCCTTCCCCGCGACATAATCGTAAACGTCTCGAAAACCGAGACTCTCCAGCCGCCACGCGGCCCGCGGGCTCATGTCTCACTGATAGTCCCAGCAGTACACGACCACCGGCCGGTCGCGCTGGAGCAGCGAGGCCGACTCTGCCTCCAGCTCCTTCAGGGGCAGGTTTATCGCCGCGCTGAGGTGCTCGTCCTCATACTCGCGGCGTGGCAGCACCTCCACCAGCTGCGCTCCTTGAGCCAGTAGCGCCTGCACTCCCTGCCGATCGATCTCCTTAGGCATCGCTCCTCACCAATTGGCGGCTGCGGGCCGTCCGGTCTCGCGTCCGCTATCCGGACCTTCCCGGCGTCCAGCTATCGCTCAACGGGCAGAGCGAGCCGATGCCGGCGCGCGTGGTGAAGGTAACGTCGGTTGCCGTTGGCACCTGATCGCCAAGCCAGAGATCCCGGACGTCTCCAATTCGCCCGGCAGAATATACACGTCATCACCTGGCTGGGGTTCAACCTTCGGCAGCCCCTGCAGTACCAGCTCATGGCTCTATCCATGCCCGATGGGTCGCCGGTTCCTTTAGTTGCTCGCCTCCCGGCTGCTTGCGCTGACCGAAGGCGTGCTGACTGCCGCCAGCGTCTCGGCGGCCAGATCCTCGCGGGCCAGCACGATATCGGCCAGGGAGATCATGCCCTGGACCTCACCGTCCTGGACCACGGGCAGCCTGCGCACCCGGTGGCTCTTCATCAGGTGTACCACTTCGTCAATGTCGGTGTCGGGCTGGACGGTGATCGCGTTGAGCGTACACACCTCGCCCACCTGGGTGGCTGAACCCTTGCCGGCGGCGACCGCCTTGACCGCGATATCCCGGTCCGTGACGATCCCGCACGGCGCCTCCGGGCTATACACGGGCAAGGCGCCCACGTCGGCGTCCTTCATCTTGGCCGCAGCCGTCTCTACCGTGTCTTCCGGTGTAACCACCACCGGCGGTGTGCTCATTAGCTCCTGGGCCTTCATGTCGCTACCTCCTCTTTCTTGTGTCGATCCAGCTCAGCGCTTGGTTGACCCTGCGCATTCGTGTTCCTCCGCCTCCTTTC
Organism: Chloroflexota bacterium; assembly: GCA_016190405.1. The sequence continues at coordinate 1,886 of JACPQO010000025.1, forward strand.
TGGTTGAGAGCCTCCACCTCTACCTCGCGACGACCGCCTCTTCTTCGGCCGGCTGCCGCGCTCTCGATGGGACCACGGCGGGCTGGCAGCTCGCCCAGGCGACCAACTGGGACCGGTCGCAGGAGGGGCATTCCTGCCACGAGATGTAATCGCTCGTGAACAGGACAGATCGACCTTGACACCAGGGGCAGGCCATTGCCTGCACGGTTACGCTAGGCGGGCTCATGGGCCGCGCGCTGGGGAACCCGTAGAGATTCATGGGGCCTCCTCGTCGGCGCCTTCGGCCCGGGCGCAGTTTGGGCAGCAGTATAGCATTCCCTGGCGCTCCACCATTGTGCCGTGATTCACGATCTGGACCCCGCAGCGTGAACAGTTGGCGTGCGGCAGGGCGCGCCTCCATTTGGGATCGTGTCTGGGAGGCGCGTTGACCACCTCAGCGCAGTTGGGGCAGCAGAAGGCCTGCCCTTGCCGCTCTACCATTGTGCTGTGATCCACGATCTTTACCCCGCAGTGTGAACACTTGGTGTGCGTCACGGCGCACCTCCAATCCCACCCCGCGTCTTTCATGCCTATTGTGGACGGAAGACCATTGCAGAGAGATAAAGCCGCCTCAAACCGCCCGTTTCGATCGCGTAACAGCGCTCTTCAGCCGGCGCAAACGAAGAGGCCGGGGCACGGATTATCATCCATGCCCCGGCCCCGCAGGGGGGAGGTTCCCCAGAGGGCGACCGCTCTGCTATTCCTGAAGCTCAGGCCTGGCAGTCGTCCCCACCTGGCTCACAACGCCCTGCAGGTTGCCAAGCACCTCCTCCACCGTGATGTCGGCCGCCTCGGCCGCCTGCTCCAGGTCGGCCAGAGTGATGTGCCGGTCGTCACCGTGGTCCTCGTTGAGCATTCCACATCCGCACGATGCGCACATTTCCTTCACCTCCTTCCTTTCGCGAGTTTCGGTACCTAGAGCCGCTTGCGCTCATGGCGCCTCAGGAGCGGGACTTGGATTGCCGGTGCGCTTCTCTCTTCGGCAGGTCCTTGTGAACGGTGCGCCAGGCCACCTCCTCCGCGCGCCCCTTGTAGCGCCCTTCTCGCTTGGCGCTCTCCTCGATGTGCGTGGCCATCCGCTCCGCCTTGGCGGTGTGCTGCGGTGTCTTCTTGCCCCTGGGCATAGCCCACCTCCGTTCTATCCACGTCTTCGAGGCTTGATTATGGACGGGCGATGATTGCAGGAGGATAAACCGGCGCCCAGGCTTCCCTGTCGATCGCATAACAAAGTTCGCTGGCCGGCGCCGAAAAGTTAAGGCCGGGGCACCGTCCGTAAGTGCCCCGGCCTTCAGGGAGGGTGCAGTGGGCGACCGCTGGACTACCCGGAGGCACCGAAGCCCACGTCGGCCCTATCTGCGCTTAGACGATCATAGGTGCTGGCCGCTTTAAGGCGCATGAACATCACGGCGAAAGGCGTTGCGAAAGCGTTGCAAACGCCGCCAGGGCGAGGCTCTTGCCGTTAAAACAGCGCTAGGAACCGACGTACGGCCCGATGACGGCCGCCAACTGGTCCACGTCGAACGGCTTGGGCAGGAAGCCGTCGCCCTCGTGCTGCGCCGGCTCACCGTAGGCGCTCATCAGCACCACCGGCGTCGACGACAGGTCCCCGTTCGATTTGACTCGGCGCGTCAGCTCTACCCCGTCCATCCCCGGCAGCCGCACGTCAGCGACGATGACGTCCGGACGTACGCTGTCCAGCAGCTCCAGGGCCGTCTCCGCGTCCGGCGCCGCATGTGCCTGGTACCCCAGACTCCGCAGGGCAAAAGTGACCATCCTCAAGATGGCCGGCTCGTCCTCTACTACCAATACAGAACACATGTTGTCCGATCTGCCTACCCAATCCCTTCCTCTCATATGAGTACATGATAGACCGAAACCGTTCTTAGGCGGGATGCTTCGTCAACCGACACGGCATTACAAAGGCATAACAAGTCTGTCGTCCTCGGGCGCCGCGCTCTAGATGTAGGTTGCCAGATGCCGGAGCGGCGTTTAGACTATTTGATGCACCAATAAGGCAAGCTGATACTGCGGGCCGCCACCAGACCTTCGCCCGTTTGCCGCCGGCCCGCCCCATTTTCGCCGTGACCCGCGAAGAAAGGACTGGGGTGGTCGCCTCCAAGAGCAATCAACAGCCGCTCGTCGCAGCAGCGCCGTCTGCCGGCTCCTCTGAGGACGCCCTGCGCCTCGCCGAGGAGAAGTACCGCGCCATCGTCGATAGCGCCGTCGGCGGCATCATCACCATCGACGAGCACGGCATCATTGAGTCGCTCAACCCCGCCGCCGAGCGCCTCTTCGGCTACCGGGCTGACGAGGTCGTCGGCCGGAAGGTCAACGTGCTTATGGCGGCGCCCTACTCGCAGGAGCACGACTCATACCTCAACAGCTACCTGACCACCGGCGTCAAGAAGATCATCGGCATCGGCCGCGAAGTGACCGGGCGCCGCCAGGACGGCGCCACCTTCCCCATGCACCTGGCCGTCAGCGAGACACGCCTGGGCCCTCGACGCATGTTCACGGCCGTTATCATCGATCTCAGCGAGCGCAAGCGGGTTGAGGAGCAGTTGCGGCAGAGCGAGGAGCGTCTGCGCCTGGCCCTGGACGCCGCCGGCATGGGCACCTGGGAGTGGGACGTCCGCAGCGGCGAGGTCCGCTGGTCCGAAAGCCTGGAGCTCATCCACGGCCTCTCGCCCGGCACCTTCGGCGGCACCTTCGAGGCCTATCGCGACGATATCCATGCCGAAGACCGCGATCACGTGCTCCAGGAGATCACCCGCTCGCTGGAGCGCGGCAGCCACGATGTCGACTACCGGATAATCCGCCCCGACGGTACCGTCCGCTGGGTGGCCGGTAAGGGCCGGGCCGTCCGCGACGCGTCCGGCGCGGTCGTAGGTATGATCGGCGTCTGTATGGACATCACGGAGCGCAAGCAGGTCGAAGAAGAGCGAGACCAGATTCTGGCCCGCGAGCAGGCCGCCCGCGCCGAAGCCGAGGCCGGACAGAATCGACTGGCCTTCCTCGCCGAGGCGGGAGGCCTCCTGACCGCCGCCTCGCTGGACTCCTCGATGGCCCTGGCTGGCCTGGCCCACCTGGCCGTCCCCTTCCTGGGTGACTGGTGCGCCATCGACATGCTGGACGAAGACAACTCTATCCGGCGCGTGGCCGTCGTCCACCGGGACCCGGCCAAGGTTGAACTTGCCAGGCGCCTCGAGGAGCGTTACCCCTTCGACCCTAAAGCCTCCTTCGGCGTACCCAACATCCTGCGCACAGGCGCCGCCGAGCTGTACCCCGAGATCGGCAGCCCCCTGGTCGAGGCATTCGCCCAGGACGCCGAGCACCTGAACGTCATCCGTGAGCTGGGCCTCAAGTCCGCCATGTGCGTGCCCCTGGTGGCCCGTGGCCGCACCATCGGCGTCATCAGCGTCGTCTCCGCCGAGTCCGGCCGTCTGTACAGCGAGGCCGATCTGGCCCTGGCCGAGGAGCTGGCCCGCAGGGCCGGTCTGGCCGTGGACAACGCCCGCCTGTATGAGGAACTGCGCAAGGCCAACGAGGCCAAGGATGAGTTCCTGGGCATTGTCTCCCACGAGCTGCGCAGTCCCCTCACCGCCATCTACGGCGGCGCCCGCATGTTACGCTTCCGCGGCGACCGTTTAGATGAACCGACCCGGGCGGGCATACTGGACGACATTGAGCAGGAGTCGGATCGGCTGTTCAGGATGGTGGAGAACCTGCTGGCCCTGGCCCGTACAGAGCTGGCTGGGGAGGTAAAGATCGAGCCCGTTCTGCTCCAGCGGGTTATCGAGAAGATGGCAGCGACGTTCCGGCAGCGCCGCCCCCGCCGCCGCCTCCATGTCCTGACCGACGGCGACTTGGAACCCGTGGCCGCCCTGCCCACCTACGTGGAGCTGGTGCTGCGCAACCTCCTCAGCAACGCCGACAAGTACAGCCCGCCCGATTCCCGCATTATCGTGCGGGCCCGTCGCGGCGCAGGCCAGGCCGAGGTCTCGGTCCTGGACCGAGGGCCGGGCGTCAGCCCCGAAGAGGCCCCGCTCATCTTCGAGCGCTTTTACCGGTCGGACCAGGCCTCCCGTCGCGCCGGGGGGGTCGGGATGGGGCTCACCGTCTGCAAGCGGCTCATCGAAGCCCAGGCCGGCCGGGTCTGGGCCCGTCGCCGCCGCCGCGGCGGTCTGGAGGTCGGCTTCGCACTCCCCTTCTACGGGCAGGACTCGCCATGACAGAACCGCTGGTCCTGGCTGTCGATGACGAAGCCGGTATCCTTAGGCTCATCAAGCTGGAACTGGTCGAGCAGGGCTTCCACGTCGTCGCCGCCGACAACGGCCAAGACGCCCTGGCCCTGGCCGAGGCGCAGCGGCCCGATATCATCCTCCTGGACATCATGATGCCGGATATGCAGGGGCTGGAAGTCATGCGCAGGCTCAGGGAGCTCTCCAATACGCCCATCATTCTGGTGACGGCCAAGGACAGCGAGACCGACAAGGTCCGCGGCCTGGAGATGGGCGCCGACGATTACATCGTCAAGCCCTTTAACGCCGACGAACTCGCCGCCCGCATCCGCGCCGTCCTCCGCCGCAGCATCGGCGCCCAAAGCGCTAATCGGGTGGTTCGCGCCGCTAACCTGGAGATCGATCTCAACCGGCGGCTCGTCACCCGCGACCACGAGACCGTCAACCTCACCCGCACGGAGTGGCTCCTCCTTCAGCACCTGGCCGCCAACGCCGGCAAGGTGATGCTGAACGCGGAGCTCCTCTCCAAGGTCTGGGGCCCGGAGTACCGCGACGACGTCCAGTACCTTCGCGTCTGGGTCTCTCGCCTGCGCCACAAGCTGGAGCCCGACCGAGCCTTACCGGCGATCATCAAGACCTTCCAGGGCATCGGCTACCTGCTGGAGGGCGAGCTGGCGGCCGCCGCCGAGAGCGCCGCCGAGCGCGGCTCCGCCCCCTAGCTCCAGCCGAACGATAAGAGGCCGGCCGCAGTCTAGGACCGGCCTCGCATTCTGGCGGAACGCCGCGTCAGCGCTGGCCCGGGCCCTAGCAAAAGCGTCCGTCCTTGGCGTGGTTTACGATCTCCTGGCGGATCTTCTCGATGAGGAACGCTTTCTGTTTGCGAACGTCCTGCCAGACACGCCCGCACTCGTCGCAGAGTCCGCCGGCGTCGCGCAGGTAGGCATCGATGCGCCAAACGCCGCTCAGCAGCTCACTCAGTTCCTCCACCAGGTCGTAGTTGTAGTTCTGGAGCAGCCGCGCGCGGTGGCCCGGCTCTGTAAAGGGCGCGTTTGCCGGACGCCAGCCGCCCGCCATGGGCGAGGGACCCGTATGGCGCAGGGAGGAGGCGCCTTCCTTCTGCGCACGTGCAGCTCCCCGTTCGCCTCCAGACACGCCGCGCCGTCTCGCCGTGGCTGTGGTCGTAGCCCGTCGCTCGGCCATGGCACTCCTCCTTAATGCTTTTCGCCCGCTACCATCGGGCTACCGTCCATACAGATGAACGGCTGCTTCGGTGTGCCCCTGGGCGCGACGATGATCTGGATCTGAGCACCGCACTGCGGACATTTCCAGACGCTGGCCAGCGATGGCGCCTCGCCTTCAACTTCGGCCTCTACCAGTTCGCCCCTAAGAACGCCGTGTCTCCTGGCCTCTTTGGGTGCCAAGCCCCCCTCACCTTCACGCCTCATTACAGTCCGTCTGTTTCCGTACGTAGCTGAGATCGTAGCGGAAGCCCGCGCTCTCAATGTAGTCCACCATCCTTCGGCAAGGCGATATCATGCCAGAGGCGCGGGAGGAATGTGTGCGCGGCGTTCATCCCGCCCGGCGCGATAGCTCAGAGTCGCCCACGCCTATCAGCGCCAACCCTGTGGGACGTGCCGCGCGTTCGAGCTGCCGCCGCACACTCGAGGCGTCACCGTCCAGGCTCGTACCGCAGAAGACGCAGACCGGCACGTTGCCGCGACCGATCTCCCAGGTCAGACCCACATCGCCGCAGCACAGCGGACAGGTGTCGCAAAAGACCTTCATTTCCCGCTTGTCCCCTCTAGTCGTGGCCCAGGACCCGGGTCCGGCTCTCTGTGCGGGTGACCTCTGATCGCCTTCCGGTGGACGGGGCCGCCCTCGCTGCCCATAGGAGCGCCACCAGCAACGAGGCAGCTACCACGTAGACCGCCATCGCCGTCAACGTGGCCGGCTCGAACACGCCGCCGTCCAGAGAACGGTTCCTGGCTATCCCCTCGAACGGCTGCACCAGCGGGCCGCTGACGTCGTACATGAGGTTTACGAAGCCGTTGCCGGGGTTGGCGGCCGCCAGCCGGAAGCCCAGCCGGAAGGCAAGCAATGCCTCCGCGATCGCGCCGGCGGCCACCACCCACAGCACAAGAGCCCGCAGCCAGCTCTGAGACAGCGCCCAGGGGTCCTTCCGCGACCGCACCACCACCACCTCGCCGGTCATCTCCGTGTGCAGTCGCCCGTACCGGCTCAGCTTCTCGCCGGGCTCCTCGATGATGATAGTCTTACGTCTGCCGTTCTCGTCGATTTCCTCTATCCTTCTGCTCGCCATCCCCACACGTCCTTCCTCGCGCCCCGTTTGGGCCGGGGCCTGGCCGCGGGCCTCTAGCAGGATATCCTAGGCCGCCGTTAGCCCCCGCACCCTCCGGCCGGCAGCGCCGGCTCCCCGGCCGCGCCGTCGGGCTCGCGCTTCAGGGCCAGGCTTTCCACCGTCGCCCCGCTGGCGCGGTAGCCGCACTGGAGGCACACCATATCTACCTGGCCCGGCGCCGGCTCGTCGTATAGGTCGCCGCCGCAGCGACGGCATCCCTTCAGCAGCATCTCTCGCCTCCCTTTTCCAGCGGCGCAGACCGCCGGCTAGGCGACCGCCATCCGCGGCCCATCCGGGGGCCGGTTCCCTTCCGGCCCGATGCCACTTCTAGCTCTGGGCCGGGTGTGAATGATCATGTATGTGAGCTTCGTGCCCGTGCTCACGGGCCGGGTTCTCATGAGGGTCATGGGTGTGCTTTAGGGCGGGATGGTTGTGCTCATGGGCATGGACGGCGCCGAGATGCTCGATCTCGCCGCCAAGTCCCCCCTTGGCGTGATGTGTCACATGAATATGCTCGTGCTCGTGCGTCACCTCTGGGTGCTCGTGGGCGATCACGCCGACCAGTGAGAGCTCCGACATAGTTTCCATCTGCCGCCTCCGTCTTGTCCTGTTGCGCTCACGCCCCAGCTTAGACGGTCTAGGCTTTCACCCCGATTAACGAGGCCTGAGCCGGAGTTGCAAACCCGTAACAAAGGGCGGCGCGATGACGTGATCGGTTCGGGGGCGGAACGTTTGCCGGACTAGATATAACTGGCCGCGTAATGGCTGAGGGGAGCTATTGTGAGCTACGACGCGAAACGCCGCCCGTCTGCTAGCCCTATTTGGGCGGTAAACGGCGCGACGCCGAACGCAGGCGCTCTAGCGTACGCTGGCGGCCCAGGACGGCCATCGTCTCGAACAGGGGAGGCGCCGCTGTCTTCCCGGTGACAGCCACCCGCATGAGCCCGAACAGCTCGCCCGCCTTGAGGCCCAGCTCCTCGGCCAGGGGCCGGATGGCGCCTTCCAGCGCATCGTGCTCCCAGGGCTCCAGCCCGTCGATGTGGTCGAGGACGGTCTCCAGGGCGGCGATGGCCCGCGTGGGGGCGCCGGCGAACTTCTTGCCCAGAAGGGTCTCCGGCCAGTAGTCCAAGTCGCCTTCGCGGAAGAAGAAGTCGGCCATCTCCACGGCCTCGGACAGGAACCGGATACGCTCCTGGATGAGCGGCACGATTCGCGTCAAGTAGCCTTCGTCGACGGGCCCCACGGCGGCCTCCAGCAACGGCCGGACGCGCCGGGCCAGCTCATCCGCGGACAACTGCCGGATGTACATCCCGTTCATCCAGGTCAGCTTATCCATGTTGAAGACGGCGGGGCTCTTGAGGATGCGCTCCAGGCTGAAGTGCCGCACGAAGGTCTCGCGGTCGATGATCTCGGTGTGGTCGTCCAGGGACCAGCCCAGAAGGCCGAGAAAGTTGAACAGCGCCTCCGGCAGGAAGCCGCGGTCGCGGAACTCCAGGACAGAGGTGGCGCCGTGGCGCTTGCCCAGCCGCGCGCCGTCGGGCCCCAGGATCATGGGCAGGTGGGCGAAGGTGGGCGGCTGCCAGCCCAGGGCCCGGTACAGGAGCACATGGCGGGGTGTGGAGGAGAGCCACTCGTCGCCGCGCAGGACGTGGCTGATGGCCATCAGGTGGTCGTCTACGACGTGCGCCAGGTGGTAGACCGGGAAGCCGTCCGCCCGCACCAGCACGAAGTCGTCCAGGGTGTCGTTCTCGAAGACCAGATCGCCGCGTATAACATCGTGGAAGGCGGTCTGGCCGGTCAGGGGCGTCTTGAAGCGCACGACGGGGGCGATGCCGCGGCCAGCGAGCTCCCTACGCTCGGCCTCGGAGAGGTCGCGGCAGCGGCGGTCGTACTTGGGGGGGAGCCTGCTCCGCTGCTGTTCCTTACGCACCTCGTCCAGCCGCGCGGGCGAGCAGTAGCAGTGATAGGCGTGCCCGGAAGCCAGCAGCTCGCGGGCGGCATTCCCGTAGTGCTCCAGCCGGCGCGACTGGACGTAGGGGCCATAACTCCCGATATCACGAGACAGGTCTTGGGGGTCGGGCCCCTCGTCCCATTCCAGGCCGAGCCAGCGCAGGGCTTCCATGATGGACTCCAGGGAGCCCCGGACAACGCGGTCCACATCGGTGTCCTCGATGCGCAGGATGAAGGCGCCTCCTTCGTGGCGGGCGAACAGCCAGGCGAACAGGGCGGTGCGCAGGTTCCCGACGTGGAGCTCGCCCGAAGGGGCGGGAGCGAAGCGGACTCGGACGGACATGCCTGCCCCATTCTAGCAAAACGGTCGCGCAGGCCGCCGTGAGGCGCCGCCGGTTGAATCATCGGGCCCCAGTGAGTATCTTTGGCGGTGACTATGGATGGAGTCTTGGAGGTTCGCCCGGGGCGGCTGGAGACGCTGCGCACGAACGGCATGGAGCTGCCGTACGTGGAGTTCGGCAGCGCGGAGCCGGGCATCAAGCTGCTGCTCGAGGGCGAGGAGTACTGGTACTATCGTACGCTGCCCCTGAAGGGGTACGGGGCGGTCATGGCGCGTCACATCCGGGCGCTGCAGGCGGAGGGGAAGAAGCCCCTGCTGGCGCGTTTCGGCATGCGGATATACATCTACGCGACAGGCATCACGCCTATCGGCGCCGGCAAGGCGCCGGGGGCCTAGCGCCAATCCCGACCCTTCGAATGCTTAGGGCACCCCTTTGCCGACCCCTCTCCCGCGCACGGGAGAGGGGCTCGGGGTGAGGGCCTACCGCTGGCCCTTGCGCACCGCGTCCAACGCCTCCCGGAGATCGGCGGGCAGGGGCGACTCGAACTCCACCAGGCGCCCGCTGGCGGGCAGCGTGAAGGCCAGCCGCCAGGCGTGCAGAAACTGCCGGCCCACGAGCGCTGAGCGCCGGCCGTAGGTAGCGTCGCCGACAACCGGGTGACCGATGGCCGCCAGGTGGACGCGGATCTGGTGGGTGCGGCCCGTCACGGGCTCCACCTCCAGCAGGGCGTAGCCGTCCAAGGTTTCGCGGGTCCGGTACCGGGTCTCCGCCTCACGGCCGCCGGCCACGACGGCCATCTTCTTGCGGTTCCTGGGGTGTCGCCCGATGGGCGCCTCGATGACCCCCTGCGGCGGCCGCGGCGCGCCGTGGACCAGGGCCAGGTAGGTCTTGTGGACTTCCCGCTCCTTGAGCTGCCGCGATAGGTCGCGTTGGGCCCGGTCGTTCCTGGCCACGACCAGCAGGCCGGAGGTGTCCTTGTCCAGCCGGTGGACGATGCCTGGGCGCAGAGTCGCCGCCATGTCCTGTAAGTCGGGGCAGATGGCCAGCAGGGCGTTTACCAGGGTGCCGCGGGGGTGCCCCGGCGCCGGGTGGATGGTCAACCCGGCCGGCTTGTCCACCACGAGGAGGTCGTGGTCCTGGTAGATGACGGTCAGGGGGATCTGCTCGGGCAGCAGCTCGATGGGCTGGGCCGGCGGGACCGTCACATTGACGGCGGCGCCCTGGGCCAGCAGAAGCGACGGCTTCGCCGGACGTCCGTCGACCACCACCAGACCCTCGTCGATCAGGCGGCGGGCGTGGCTGCGCGACAGCTCGCGACAGCGACGGGAGAGGAAGACGTCCAGCCGCTCGCCGGAGCGGTCGGCGACGAGATCAAGTACCTTCATGCGCTGGGGGCTTCGCCGGCGTCGGGATGAGGGCGTAGCCCACGAGGAGGACTGTGATGGCGATGACGATGGAGGAGTCGGCGACGTTGAAGGCCGGGTAGTGCGGGAAGTCTATGAAGTCGGTCACTCGGCCCAGGCGGATACGGTCCAGCAGGTTGCCGGCGGCGCCGCCCAGCATCATTCCCACGGCGATGGGCACGATGATGTGA
>JACPQO010000235.1 GCA_016190405.1 Chloroflexota bacterium
CATCCGCGCCAACAAGGCGTTCACCGTGAACCTGTTGTCGCAGGACAGGGACGGCATGGAGTTGGCCGCCAAGTTCGCGCAGCCGTACTACGGGGCGAAGGTGAAGGGGCGGCCCGAGCGCGAGGCCGAGAAGGTCCACCACAAGCTGGAGGGGATCCCCTACACGCTGACCGCAAGCGGCTGCCCGGTCCTGGAGGCGGCGATGGCCTGGCTGGAGTGCCAGGCGGAGCAGTTCCTGCCGGTGGGCGACCACATCCTGGTTATCGGGCGGGTGATGGACGGACAGGTGGTGCGGGAGGGCGAGCCGCTGACGTCGGCGTATACCGGCTGGACGTACAGCGGCTGACAACGGCCAAGGATCAGAAGGAGGGAACTCCAATATGCCGGCGAGCAAGCAGGAGATAATCGAATCGATCCGACGCTGGCAGGGGGAGCTCGAAACGACCGTCGCCGCCGTCGACCAAGGCAGCTGGTCGAAGGGCGTGTACGAACAGGGCTGGAACGCCAAGCAGCTCCTCTGCCACCTGGCAAGCGATACCGGCGTCGTTGGCTTCCTGATCAACATGGCCAGCGTGCCGCCAGGGGCAGGGGGCGGTGGCGGCTTCGACATCGACGCCTTCAACGCCCGCGAAGTGGCGGCTCGCCAACAGAAGACCGTCGCCGAGCTCGTGGCCGAGCGGCGCAGCGGCTGCGAGCGCGCCGTTGAGCAGGTCCAGGCGACTTCAAGCGACGTCCTGGCCCGCCAGATTCGCGTACCCTGGGGCGATGAGGGCCCGCTGGCGGACATCATAGTTCGCTCGGTTCAGGGGCACACGGGCCAGCACCTGGCGGACCTGCGGGCCGCTGCCGGCTAGAAGCGAACCGAAGGCCAGGTTTAAGGTCATAGAGAGAATAGGATCCCGCTGCGGATTGAAATCCGCAGCTTGCCCGAAGCTGAGGGTTTCAACCCTCAGTGGTGAAATCCGATTAGTTCACGACCTTAAGCCTGGCCTTCCTCGGTAACCAAGGCCGCCAGCTTCTCCTTGACCCGGCGCGCCTGCCATAGGTGCTCCAGGTCGTGCTGGGCCAGCTCCCGCGCGATCTGGCCCAGCGTCACGCGGCCGCGGTACGGGTGCTCGCCGGCGCGCTCCCAGTCCGCTTGGCTGAGGCCCCACAAGAGGTAGGTGGTCTCTCGGCGCAGACGCGTGAACTGGGAAAGGGCCTCGCCGGCGTCTGCCGCCTGGTAGTCGCGCTCCAGGGGCAGGACATCGATATCCCAGGCCGGCAGCGGGCCGCCCTTCCCCTCGACGATCGCGGTGAGCTGGGCCAGGGCCAGCTCCTCGGCGTCGCCCAGGTGGGCCGCGATCTCCTTGAGCGACCAGTCTTCGTCAGCGGGACGGGAAGACAGCCCCGGGTCGTCCAGCCCATGGAGCTCGGAGAGAAGGGAGTTGCCCGCCTCGCGTAGGGCCTTGAGCACCCAGCTCTGGGGGTCCCTTTCGCCCAGCATGCCGCTATTGTATCGCGGGGCCGGCCGCGATGGGGAAGGGGCGGCGCCGCCGGCTCATCGGGAGTGGGGGCTTCTCGAGGGGAGGAATCCTCGGGCGATAGGCTGGCGGCGCCGCCCCTGGTCTGCGACCGCTGTTTGCGGCCGTCCTAGCACATGCATTCTAGCACGGGACGAACAAGTGTTTCAAGCCCTATGGGACCAATTTCTCACGGAAGGTTGAACGAATCAGAGGGCGGGCGGTTGCGGTCCGAGAGTTGGATGCACGACCACACCTTGAAAGGTGCGCGATGTGCGTTTCCCACCGCAGCTTGAAAGCTGCGGCATCATTGACCCTCCCCCATGCCACACCTTGGGGCAATGCGCACCAAGAGCGCAGAGCGGTCAAGGGCCACCGGCGAACCACATCCCCTGACCCCTGACCCCTGACCCCTGACCCTTGACCCTTTGACCCCTTGACCCCTTGACCCTTTGACCCCTCCATCGCATGACCCTATGATGGGTTGCGGCGCATGAGTGCTGACGCCCTCCCTTACACGCTGCTTATCCTCCTGACCGAGTTCGCCATCGGCGGGCTGTGGGTGCTCTGGCTGGCCGACCTGCGCGGCCGCGCGGCGGCGTCGTTCATCAAGTTCGGTGCCGGCCTCGTGTTCGTGTCGGCGGCCCTGGCCTTCTGGGTGGCCGCCAAGACCACCGTTCATGACGATGTGGACGGGTATCCGCTGGACCCCGGCTACATGACCGCCGCTCGTGTGGCCCTGGCGCTGGTGTTTGGCCTGTCCCTGCCGTACACGCTGCTGGCCCTGAGAGGGTCGCGGCGGGCCGGGCTGGTCGCCGGGGGGCTGGCCTCGGCCGCCGGGCTGGGGGCGGTGGCCCTCCTGGCCCAGGTGTTCGCCCTGCCCACCTGGGGCTACGCGGGCACCCTCCTCAGCCTCATCGTCGGCGGCCTGGCCGTGGGCGCCGTCTCCATGGGCATGATCCTGGGCCACTGGTACCTGGTCACCCCGCGACTGCCGGAGCAGCCGCTACGGGAGATGACCTTCTTCCTGCTGGTGGCGCTGGGCGTGCAGGCCCTGCTGGTGATCCCGGCCCTGGCCCTGCCCAGAGAGACCATCGCCAACGCCGTGGACGAGCCGATCCTGGAGAACCCGTACTTCTGGATGCGGATGGGGGGCGGGCTGGCCTTCCCCATGCTGCTGAGCTACATGGCCTACGACTCCAGCGGCGTGCGCGCCATGCAATCGGCCACGGGGCTGCTGTATATCGCCATGGCCCTGGTGCTCTCCGGCGAGGTGCTGGGCAAGGGGCTGCTGTTCGTGACGGCGGTGCCCAATTGATCCACGTGAGAGGAGGCGACATGTCTCTCCGACTAGGCGCGCTGCTCCTCATGATCGCCATGGCGGCGCTGGTC
>JACPQO010000259.1 GCA_016190405.1 Chloroflexota bacterium
CGTCTCGCCCGGCGCGCTGCCGAAGTCGCTGATGGAAACTATGAAGGTTCCGTCGGAGTCGGGCACGGAATCGGTGAAGTCGAAGGGAACGAAGCTACCGTTGGCGGCCAGCAGCATCGCGTTGTCCTTGGCGGTGACGTTGACCACGGCGGGGTCGTAATTGAGGACGAACTGGAAGGCATTGATGGGGTCCTGGACGTTGATGTCGTCAACGGTGACGTCAATGACCACAGTGCCATCGACGGCGATGACGTTGCAGTCCTCGCGGCTGCCGATGGAGGTGGCAGTGTTGGCCGGCGCGGCCGCGGAGTCCATGTCGATGGCCACGAAGTCGACCTGGCCCGGGGGAGAGCCGTGAGTAGCCCTGGCGGGATCCCAGGGCATCGGGAAGAGCAATCTGCCGCCCGCCAGCAGCGCTGCCACCACTACCAAGCCGATCAGCAGCGGCCATGGCTGTTTCATGCCGCACCCTCCCTGGGCATTTACCCCCTCTAAGCCTTGCCACAATCATACCAATCAGCCGCCGCTTGTCAATGGGGTGATCACCCTCACCTAAACGGTAACGAACTCAAAGCGTTGCCTCTAACGTAGGGTTACCGAATTGTACGCCTGGGGTGGCATGGGCCACGGGCTGCCGCGCTAGAACACCACCGGCCGCCGCTCGCGGAAGCTGTAGAGCTGAGCCGGGCGATGGCGGCCCTCGCTGGCCAGCCGGCCGGTGGCCTCGATGATGCCGAGCGAGAGGATGCGCTTGCGGAAGTTGCGCTTATCCAGGGGGCGGGCCAGGATCGCCTGGTAGGCGCGCTGGAGCTGCGACAGCGTGAACTCGGCGGGAAGGAGTGAGTAAGCCACGTTGGAGTAGTCGAGCTTGGCGCGCAGGCGGTGGAGGGCGTAGCCGATGACATCATCGTTGTGGAAGGCCAGCGCCGGAAGGTCGCTCACCGGGAACCAGGCCGGGGGCCAGGCGCGGCGGCGGGCCAGGTGGGCCTGCCGCGCGTCTACCAGGGCGAAGTAGGCGACGGCGATCGAGCCACGCCCGTCCAGGTTGGAGAAGGTGTAGAGCTGCTCCAGGAAGACGTCGGTGACACCGGTCTCGTCTTCCAGCTTGCGGACGGCGGCCTGGTCCAGGGTCTCGGCCGCGGCCAGGAGACCTCCGGGAAGCGACCAGGAATCCTTGAAGGGCTCGGCGCTGCGTCGGACCAGCAGCACCTGGAGCCGGCCGTCGTCCACGGTGAAGATGACGACCAGGACGGCGATGTCGCGATGGGGTCGTGGGTCGCGGGTCACGCCCGGACGGGCGCCCCCGACGGGCCGTCTGGCCGTCTGGGCAGGTCGCGGCGCGGCGGTGGGAGCGGGGGCAGGCATGGCGGGGGCTCGTCTACATTCGTCTCGCGTTCGATAGATATTCTCTTGCCCCACTGGAAGGCGGGGACATGCCGCGGCTTTCAAGCCGCGGTGTGTACCACCTCTGAGGTCCCCTCGACGCTCGCCACCAGCGTCCCCTTCAGGGCCCAGGGGCTGGTGCTGGTGATGCGGACGCCCACTAGCTCGCCCAAAGCTGCCGCGTAGCCGGTGGGGGGGGAGCGGCCTGGTTCCTGGTTCCTGGTTCCTGGTTCCTCGACTGTAAAGTGGACCAGCTTGTTGGCGCGGGTGCGGCCGGTCAGTAGGGGCGGTTCGCGAACCGCCCCTAGGCGCCCGCCTTCTCCTTCGATCAGCACCTCCTCAACGCTGCCCAGCAGCGCGGCGTTGATCTCGCTGGCGATGCGCTCCTGGAGGGCCTCCACGGCGTGGAGGCGGCGCATCTTCTCGTCGCGGGGGACGCCGTCCTCCAGGTGGCGCCAGGCGATGGTGCCGGGCCGCGGCGAGTAGGCGGCAACGTGCACCTTGTCGAAGCGGATGTCCTCCAGGAGGTCGAGGGTGCGCTGGAACTGGGCCTCCGTCTCGCCGCAGAAGCCCACGATCACGTCGGTGCTCAGGGACGCGCCGGGCACGATGTCGCGGATGCGCTGCACCCACTCCAGGTACTCCTCGATAGTGTAGCCGCGGCGCATGCGGGCCAGAATGTCGTTATCGGCCGCCTGGACGGGGATGATGAAGTGTTCGCAGACCTTGGGCAGCTCGGCCACGGCGCGGACGATGCGCTCCGTCATGTCGCGGGGGTAGGAGGTGAGGAAGCGGATGCGCAGCAGGCCGGGGATGTCGTGAATGGCGGCGAACAGGTCGGCCAGATCCGGCCTGTCGGGCAGGTCCTTGCCGTAGGCCTCGACCGTCTGGCCCAGGAGGGTGACCTCGCGGACCCCCTTCGAGCAGAGCGAGGCGACCTCGCGGGCGACGTCCTCGATGGGCCGGGAGCGCTCGCGGCCGCGGCGGTAGGGGACGATGCAGTAGGTGCAGAACTTGTTGCAGCCGTGGATGACGGGCACGAAGGCGGTGGGGCCCTTGGGCTCGGGGAAGGTGTCGGGCCAGAACTCGCCGCCCAGGTCGGAGTCGGGCAACAGATGTCGGAGGATGACCTCGAAGCTCTGGGGCCGGGCCCAGACGTCGACGAAGGGGAAGCGGGCCCGCAGGTCGTCGGTGCGGGGCCCGACCAGGCAGCCCATGACGGCGATCTGGAAGCCGGCCCCGTTTCGTCGCTCCTTGAGGCGGCGCAGGCGGCCCAGGTAGCCGGCGGCCCGGTCCTCCGCCTTCTGCCGCACGACGCAGGTGTTGACCACGGCGAGGTCGGCATCCTCGGGCTTGGCCGCCTCCTGCCAGCCCAGCTTGGCCAGGCCGGCCGCCAGCTTCTGGGAATCGGCCTCGTTCATCTGGCAGCCCTCGGTCCAGATGTGATATCGCATGGCGACAGAGATTGTAGCACGAGGGCGAAAACCGGGGCACGGCGGTTTGGGCCGGGGCGAAACTAGACCGTGCCGGTGATGGCGCTGTGGACTTTCTGCCGGGCTTCCGGGAGGGTGACGATGACGAGGCGGTCGCCGGCCTGAAGCTGCACATCGCCCCGCGGGATTATGGCCACGCCGCGACGGAGGATGGATACTATGATGCCTTCAGGAGGGAGTGCGATGTCCTTGAGGGATCTGCCGAGGACGGGTGAGCCGCGCTTGATGGAGACCTCGATGACCTCCGTGCCGTACGCCTCGATTCCAGCCAGGGGAGAAAGCCTGCGGCTGGGGAGGGCGGAGCTGACTTTGCCGTATACGGCGAAGATGTTGCTGCGGCTCAGCATGCCCAACAGGATGGAGACGTCGCCGCGGCTGACCACCGGTAGCTGGCGCAGCGACTGCGCGCTCATGCGGCGCACCGCTTCATCCAGCGTCTGGTCAGGGTGGGCGACCACAACGTTTTTGGTGGCGATATCGGCGACAGTGAGATCTGAGAGCTCCCTGTCCAGGGCGCGCTCAAGGTCGCTGGGGCCGACTATGCCGACCAGCCTGCTGTCGCCATCGACGACGGGGAGGGCCCCCTCGCGGGCGCCTTTGGCGGAGAAGACTTCCAGGAGATCGTTGGCCGGAAGGTCGGCGCGCACGACCTCGAAGTCATGGCTCATGGCTCGACCTACGGGCACGGCAGCGAGGAGGGACTCCTCTCGCCGCTCGCCGATGTCGATGCCGCGGCGCCGTAGCTTGAGGGTGTAGATGGTGTCTCTCCGCAGCACCTGGGCGACTACCGTGGAGACGACTACGGCGGTCATGAGGGGTAAGATGATCGAGTAGTCACGCGTCATCTCGAACAGGATGAGGATGGCGGTGATGGGGGCGCGAGCCGCCCCGGCGAACACCGCCGCCATCCCCACCGTCGCGTAGGCCCCCTCCGGCGCCGTCGTCCCCGGCCACGCCTGGTGGACAACATTCCCGAAGGCCCCGCCGAGCATTGCGCCGATGAACAGCGATGGCGCGAACACGCCGCCGGAACCTCCCGACCCAATCGTCACCGACGTGGCCAGGATCTTCAGCCCGGCCAGGACAAGCAGCACCTCCAAGGCCCGCTGCCCCGTCAGCGCGGATGGGATAGCGTGCGCCCCCGGCCCCGAGCCATAGCCCACACCGAACACATCGGCGTGCCACAGGCCCAGCAGGCCTACACCCACGCCGCCCAGCGCCGGCTTCACCCACTCCGGCAAGGCCACCCGGTCGAAGAAGTCTTCGCTCGCGTAGAGCACCCACACGAACAGCAGGCCGGCTAGGCCTGCCATCAATCCCAGCAGGGCGTAGAGCGGGAATTCGAGAGCGCTCTCAAGCTGGTAGGCCGGCACGGCGAAGGCTGGATTATCGCCGAAGCGGGCATGGGCGATGGCGGCGGCGACGACGGAGCTGAGAACCACAACGCTGAAGTTGCGCACGTTGAAGTGCCGCAGGATCACCTCCAGAGCGAAGAAGACGCCCGCTATGGGAGCGTTGAAGGTGGCCGAGATGCCGCCGGCCGCCCCGGCCGCCACCAGGAGGCGAACGTTGTCGTCGGGGAGGCGAGCCCACTGGCCGATGGTGGACGCGATGGCGGAGGCGATCTGCACGATGGGCCCTTCGCGGCCGACCGAGCCGCCGCTGCCAATGGTCAGAGCGGAGGCCAGGGACTTGACGGCAGCGACGCGGGGCCGGATACGGCCGCCTTGCCGCTCCACGGCCAGCATGACCTCCGGGACCCCGTGCCCTTTGGCCTCCCGCGCCAAGAAATAGATGAGGGGGCCGACGAACAGCCCGCCGATAGCGGGAAGGAGCACGACCCGCCAGTCGCCCAGCGCCCCCAGCCCGTCGGCCAGGCGGCCGAAGAAGAGCGAGTTGAAGGCCGAGATGAGTTCCCGGAAGACGATGGCCCCGGCTCCGGCGCCGAGGCCGACCACGACGGCGAGGGCGTAGGGTATGAAGGGTTCTACGCGCGCGGTGAGATCGCGTAGTTTGGCTGTGGGAGGACGAAAAACCTCCAGGAGGCGGTGCATTCCTGCTTCCGAGTATGGCACCAGAGCGGGGCTCGGTCGAGGCCTAGTACCTGACGGCGCTCGGTCAGCAGGACGAAAGCGACCGCGTATACTGGGTGCGATGGCCGAGGAGACGCTGGAGAAGAGGATGGCGGCAGACGACCCGCTGCCGCCGCCGCCGCGGCGGATCGTCATGGACACGCCGTCGTGGCTGCCCACGGAGAGGCTGCCGCGCGGGCTGTTGATAGCGGTAGCGCTGCTGCTCTTGCTGGCCCTGGTAGTGGGCACTACGGTGCCTTTCGCGGCGGGCTGGCTGGACCAGGACGACCTGGGGGCGTTCGGATATCCGGGGATCTTCCTGGCCAACTTCCTGGGCACGGCGACAGTGTTCGTGCCGGTGCCCGGGCTGACGGCGGCCGGTCAGGCGCTCATCGTGGCGGGCTCGCAGACGCTGTTCAAACCGGGCGTAGTTGTCGCCGGGGCGGCCGGAATGACCCTGGCGGAGACCACAGCGTATGCCGCTGGGGCCATCGGGCGGGGGATGGCGGAGGAGAGGAAGATGCCCCTGGGCGGAAGGCTGGGCCGCTGGCTGCACCGGGCCGCCGACTGGATCGACTGGCTGATGGGGCGCTACGGGTTCGCGACGCTGCTGGTGCTATCGGCGGTGCCCAACCCGCTGTTCGAGTTCGCGGGGATCACGGCGGGGGCCGTGCGCATGAACTTCTGGCGGTTCCTGCTGGCCGTGGCGATAGGCAAGACGGCGCGGGTGATCCTGCTGGTGATCATCGGGCAGGCGCTGCTGGACCTGTTCCAGATAGGATAGAGCATTGGAGCAATGGAGCATTGGAGCATGAGGGGCGGCTGCTCTATTGCTCGATTGTTCCATTGTTCTGGAGTGTGGAGGGAGGAGGGGAAGCGCTGGCGGAGGGAGTGGGATTCGAACCCACGAGGGAGCTATACACCCCCTACCCGCTTAGCAGGCGGGCGCACTCGGCCACTATGCGATCCCTCCGCGCGGCCAAGGTTAGTATAGCAAACCAGCAAACCGGCAAACCAACGAACCAGGCCGGCAGTCCGGACTTGGTTTGCTGGTTCAGGGGTTTGTTGGTTCGGGGAGCGGGGAGGTGCAGGGAGGCCTAGCTCGCCGCCGTCTCTACCAGCTCCACCGGCGCGTAGATGCGCTTCTTGAGGGCGTCCCGCGGCGGGTCGATGTAGATGGCGTTCCAGCCGCAGGCCTGCTCGCACAGGCGGCAGCCGGTGCAGCGCTTCTCGATGACCTTGGCCACGCCGAAGAAATCGCCCACGCGCTCGCCGGAGGTGTCCAGCTCCAGGGCGTCGAAGGGGCAGATGTTGATGCACAGCTCGCAACCGGAGCCGATGCAGTTCTCCTCGATGACGATCGCCTTGGGCCACTCGCGGCGGGGGAAGCCCTTGGAGATGTCATCGTGCTCGTCGGCGATGCACTCCACGGGGCAGACGACGCCGCAGGCCCCGCAGTCGATGCACAGCTCGGGGTCGATGATGTGTAGCTCGTTGCGGACCCCGGAGATGGCGTCGGTAGGGCAGCGCTTGGTGCAGGCGGTACAGCCGATGCAGGTGTCGAGGATCTTGTACGCCATAGAGTTTGCCTCGCCGCGCCGATTATAACGCTTCGGGGCCGGGTCAGTCCAGGCGATATGGCCACTTTGGTAAGTGGAAGGTTGCAAAAGTGGCCCGGCTCCCTAAGGCAGGTCTATGGCGAAGAGGTCATTGCTCGCCAGCCCGAGGGCGCTGCCGTCGAAGAAAAGGGTAAATGACGAGCACGAGGTGTTCGTGC
>JACPQO010000026.1 GCA_016190405.1 Chloroflexota bacterium
GCCCTGGGAGGGGGTATAGGATGGGCATCAAGCAGTTCAAACCCACGTCGCCGGGCCGCCGCGGCGCCACCGGCCCCTCTTTCGAGGAGATTACCCGCTCGCGGCCCGAAAAGTCGCTGCTGGCGCCGCGCCAGAGCCGGGCCGGCCGCAACAACCAGGGGCGGGTCAGCGTGCGCCACCGCGGCGGCGGCGCCAAGCGTCGCCTCCGCATGGTCGATATCAAGCGGGAGAAGTTCGGCGTCCCCGCCACCGTGGCCGCCATCGAATACGACCCCAACCGCTCCGGCCGTCTGGCCCTCATTCACTACGCGGACGGCGAGAAGCGGTACATACTGTGGCCGGTGGGCATCAAGGTGGGCGACACCGTCATGTCGGGGCCCGACGCCGAGATCAAGCCGGGCAACGCCCTGCCCCTGAAGAACATCCCGTCCGGCACCATGGTCCACAACCTGGAGCTGCAAAAGGGCAAAGGCGGACAGCTGGTGCGGGGCGCGGGAGCCTCGGCGCAACTGCTGGCCGGGGAGGAGGACTACGCCCTGGTGCGGCTCCCCTCGGGCGAGGTGCGCCGCGTTCTAGCCGAGTGCATGGCCACGGTGGGGCAGGTAGGCAACGTTGAGCACAGCCAGATCAAGCTGGGCCGCGCCGGCCGCAAGCGCCTCATGGGCCGCCGTCCCCACGTCCGCGGTACGGCCATGACCCCCCGCGACCACCCGCACGGCGGCGGCGAAGGCCGGTCCCCCATCGGCATGCCGGGGCCCAAGACCCCCTGGGGCAAGCCCACCCTGGGTTACCGCACCCGGCGGCGCAAGGACACCAACAAATACATCGTCAGGCGCAGGTACGAGGTGTAGAGGAGAAGATGTCCAGGTCTACCAAGAAGGGTCCCTACGCCGATCCCCGGCTGCTGGAAAAGGTGCTGCGGGTCCGGCAGTCCGGCCAGAAGGCTGTCATTCGCACCTGGTCGCGTCGCTCGACCATCCTGCCGGAGATGGTGGGGCTAACCATCGCCGTTCACGATGGCCGCCGCCACGTGCCCATCTTCGTCACCGAGAACATGGTCGGCCACAAGCTGGGCGAATTCGCCCACACCCGCACCTTCCGCGGCCACACCGCCCGCTCGGCGCAGGTCACCCAGGTGAGGAAGAAGTAGGGCCATGGAAGTCAGGTCTTACTCCCGCGATGCGCCCATACCGCCCAAGCGGGCGCGACTCATCCTGGACCAGATCCGCGGCAAGCGGGTGGACGAGGCGATGTCCATCCTGCGCTTCATGCCCACGCCTCATGCCCGGCTGGTGGCCAAGGCCGTGCGCTCCGCTGCTGCCAACGCGGAGAGCAACTACAGCCTGCAGCCGCGGAACCTGCGGATATCGCGGGCCATGGTGGGGGACGGCATACGACTTCGCCGGCTGCTGCGCCGCGCCCGCGGCCGGGCTGATGTCATGCACCGCCGCCGCAGCAACATTACCATCGTCGTGCGGGAACAGGAGGAGCGCTAGGATGGGCCAGAAGGTTCACCCCCACGGCTTCCGTCTGGGCTATCTCTACGACTGGAACAGCAAGTGGTACTCCGATAAGGATTACACCGGCTGGCTCCACGAGGATCTCAGCGTCCGGCGGGCCATCGCTGAGATGCTTCCTGACGCCGGCATCTGCCAGGTGGAGATCGAGCGCAACGCTAACCAGGTGACGGTCTCCATCCATACGGCGCGGCCCGGCATCGTCATCGGCCGCGGTGGCCAGAGGGTCGACGAGCTGCGCACCAAGCTGGAAAAGGTCAGCGGCCGGCGCATCCGTGTGAACATCCACGAGGTGCGGGTGCCGGAGGTGGAGGCGCCGCTGGTGGCCAGGGCCGTCGCCGAGCAACTGGAGAGGCGGGTCTCGCACCGGAGGGCCATCAAGCAGGCCGCCGCCCGCGCCATGCAGCGCGGTGCGCAGGGCGTCAGGATCAAGGTCTCCGGACGCCTTGGTGGCTCCGATATGTCCCGCAAGGACCAGGAGATGGTGGGCCGTGTCCCTCTCCATACCCTGAAGGCATACGTGGACTATGGGACGTCTGAGGCCCGCACCACCCTTGGCCGTATCGGCGTGAAGGTCTGGATCTACAAGGGCGACAAGATCTTCGAAAGGGTCGAGGTCCCCCGCGCGGCCGCCGCCGAGGAGGCGGCCGCTGAACCCAAGCCGGCCGCCAGCGGGTCGCCGGCCGCCGCCGACGTGCCGCCCGAGAGTGAGGCCCCCGCTCCGGCCGCCAGCGAACCGGGTGAGGACGCCGATGCTTCAGCCTAAACGTACCAAGTTCCGCAAAGCCCACCGCGGCCGGCGCCGGGGGATGGCCAGCGCGGGCAACGCGGTGGCCTTCGGCGACTACGGTCTTCAGGCCCTGGCCGCCTGCTGGCTCAGCGCCCGCCAGATCGAGGCCGGCCGCCGCGCCATCACCCGCTATGTGCGACGCGGCGGCAAGCTCTGGATCCGCGTCTTCCCGGACAAGCCCATCACCAAGAAGCCCGCCGAGACCCGCCAGGGCAGCGGCAAGGGACCCGTGGAATTCTGGGCCGCCGTGGTCAGGCCCGGGCGCGTCATCTACGAGATCGCCGGTGTGCGCGAGGAGACGGCCCGCGAGGCGTTGCGGCTGGCCGCCCACAAGCTGCCCATCCCGACGCGTTTCGTCGGACGGGAGGCAGTGTAATCATGGCCAAGAAGCTGAAAACCAAGACCGAGGAGATCCGCAAGCTCTCGGATGCCGATCTGGCCAAGGAGCTGGAGGAGGCCCGCCGGCGGCTCTTCTCCGTCCGCTTGCAGGTGGAGACCCGCCAGCTGGCTAACCACCGGGAGCTGCCACGGCTCCGACGGCAGGTGGCCCGCTTGTTGACCATTCAGCGGGCCCGGCATCTGGCTAAGGCCGCCGCGGCCCAGGAGGCGAGCTAACCGATGCCTGCCCAAGCGCGATACGGCGGCCGCAAGACCCGCGACGGCACCGTCGTCAGCGACAAGATGCAGAAGACGGTGGTCGTCGCCATCGCCTCCAGCCTGCGCCACCCTTTGTACAAGAAGATCGTCCGCCGCGTGCGACGGTACATGGCCCACGACGAAGCCGACGAGTGCCGCCTGGGCGACCGCGTGCGCATCGTGGAGGCGCGCCCCCTGTCGGCGCGCAAGCGCTGGCAGGTCGTGGAGGTGCTGGCCCGCGCCGAGCTGCCGGAGCTGGCCCCGGAGGCCATCGACCTGGAACTGCTGGGCGAGGTGAAGCCGCCGGCCCCTGAGCCTGAGGCCGCCGCTGTCGCGGAGGCCGGGCCGCCGGAGGAAGAGCCCGCCGCCGAGGTCGCGGCCGAGGAGCCGGAGGCCGAGGCAGCCGCCGAGGAGGAGGTAGTTGTGGAGGAGGCGGCCCCGGACGAAGAGCCCGCAGCGGAGGAAACGGCCACGGAGGAAGAGCCCGTGGCGGAGGAGACGGCCCCGGAGGAAGAGCCCGTAGCGGAGGAGACGGCCACGGAGGAAGAGCCCGCAGCGGAGGAGACGGCCCCGGAGGAAATAGAAGCCGCCGCAGCACCGGCGGAGGAGCCTGAGCCTCCGGCGGCAGAGGCCGCGGACGTGGAGGACAAGGAGGAAGGCGCAGAGGCGCCTGAGGCGCCGGAGCCGGCGCCCGAGGAAGAGGAGGGGGAGAAAAAGCCGTGATCCAGGCCTATTCCCGTCTCAAGGTCGCGGACAACTCCGGCGCGCGCCAGTTGATGTGCATCCAGGTGCTGGGGGGCTCCCGGCGGCGCTACGGCACCGTGGGGGACCTCATCGTGGCCACCGTCAAGCAGGCGACCCCCATGGGCGGCGTGAAGAAGGGCGAGGTCGTGCGGGCTGTCGTCGTGCGGGCGGCGCAGCCGTACCGGCGCAGCGACGGCTCCTACATCCGCTTCGACGAGAACGCCGCTGTCGTCCTCTCGGACGCCTTCAACCCCCGCGGCACCCGCATCTTCGGGCCCGTAGCCCGCGA
>JACPQO010000243.1 GCA_016190405.1 Chloroflexota bacterium
CCCCTACACCGACGACCCGCTGCTGAACGTGGACCTGCTGGACGAGTCGGTAGGGGCGGACTGGGGAAGCCAGGACTACGACGCCATCAATGACGCACCGGCGGACGCCCGTACCAGCCCGGAGACGACGTACAAGCGCGGCGACTACCAGCTCTACGCCTTCTCCTTCAAGTGCTCGGATATCGAGTCCCTGAAGCAGACGCTATCGGACGTGCAGGACGGCGAGCGCCGCGCTGCCTTCCGCTACGACGCCAGCGACAACGTGACGGACGGCATCTTCTCCATGGAGTTCGGCTTCAACCGGCGCTCCCGCGGGCCGGACCTGCGGCCGCGTCTGGTGCTCTTCACCAGCGGCGACCCCTACGGTACCGCCTGCGACCCGTCTACCCCGGCGACGAGCATCTCCAACGTCGGCATCCACGGTGGTTCCGCCCCCGGCTCTGTGGCCGTCACCTGGGAGACGGATGTCCCATCCGACTCGATGGTGATCTACCGCGAGCAGGGGATGCCCGACTGGGTGCAGGTGGGGACGCCAGCGCGGACCAGGGTTCACGGCGTCGACGTGTTCGCCCTGGACCCCACAACGAAGTACGAGTTTGCCGTGCGCTCCTCGACCTGCAACGGCGCGACGACGACGGATACCAACAACGGCGCCGGCTACAACTTCTTCCGGCCCCCCCTGCCGGAGCCGCCGACGCAGGACTACTTCTTCCATGGCAACCCCACGGACGAAGCCGAGAAACTGAGTTGGTTCTTCCCTGGAGTGAAGACGACCAGTAGCCTGAGTTTCAGCACGAGCCCGCCGGACAACACCGCTAGCTTGCAGCACACCACCGGCGTCGCCAATGAAGACTTCGTCACCAACCCGTTGACCGCCTGGTGGCTGGGCGACTTCTCCGGCCAGTTGCGCGGGGACTTCATCTTCAGTTGGTACTGGAGCAACGCCCAGCAGGGCGACAGCGAGGTCTCCATTACAGTCTTCGCGGACCCGGACCTCGACCTGGACCCGACCGCCGTGCAACCGGACCGCATCATTGGGCGCGGTACCATCCAGCTGCACGCCCTATCGCCGGTGCCCAGCCTGCAGACCGGCCGCGTGCACGTGGAGGGCGTGGTCCAGAGCCAGATCCTGATCCAGGCGGCGGCCAGCGGCCTCACCGCGGAGGATCTGACGGTGCACTACGATAGCCTCCTGGCTCCATCGAAGGTCGCCATCCCCACGGAGCTGGCGCCGATCCCGGAGAAGCTGCCGCTCACCGGCCCGGTGCCGCCGCCTTCGGCCGGCGCCAGCGGCCTCAACCCACCGCCGACGCGAAGCGGCCCTGCCTCCTTCGTCGACATCCAGCACGGCACCTGTTACTGCGTCATCCCCGGCGGCAAGCCCGATCTGCGCGTCTCAGCGGAGGAGATCGTGTTCTCGCAGCAGAAGGTGAAGGGCGGTCAAGTGGTGGCCATTGCGGCCACGGTGCACAACGACGGCTCCGCCGACGCCGACAACGTCCAGGTCCGCTTCGATGATAACGGGACGCCCATCGGCACGCCGACCATCGTCAGCATTCCCGCCGGCGGGCTGGCTACCGTCTCCGTCAACTGGAACACCAAGGGGATCAAGGGC
The DNA here is from genome assembly GCA_016190405.1 of Chloroflexota bacterium. The sequence continues at coordinate 1,616 of JACPQO010000243.1, forward strand.
ACGCGCACAATAACCGTTACAGCAGACCCGGCAAACGCCATCGACGAAAGCAACGAGGCGAACAACAGCGCCGCCACGACGGTGTCTGTCAAGGGCAACAAGGTGCAGAACGGCTCCTTCGAGCAGTCGTCAGACGGCGAGAAGCCTGATAAGTGGAAGGATGAGGGCAACACCCACTACAAACCGGGCGGCAGCCACGGCCAGCGCCGCGTAGAAGCCGAGTCCGACGGCTCGTGGACATCCGAGCCGATCGCCGTGGAGGCGGGCAAGACGTACGGCGTTTCTGTCGACGTCACCGGCGCCTCCGGGAACCTGGTCGTCGAACAGGTGACAACTGCCGGCGCTGTGGTGGCCAGCCTGACGCAACTGCTGCCCGTGTCAACCGACGGGATCTTCCAGACGGCGGAGACTTTCCTGACGGTCGCGCCCGGGGTGACGGAGGTCCGGATCAGGCTGGCCGCCCCGCTGACCGGCGTGGCGACCTTCGACAACGTCTGGCTGTGGGAAGAATGAGAGGTGAGGGGAAGAGCCTGTCCAGGCCAGACGGACCAGCGGTAAGGAGGTCAAATGGCTTTGCTGCGACTGCTGTCAGTCCTGATTGGGCTCCTTCTTCTCTTGCCTGTGTCCATCGCGGCTTCCGCTCAGGCTGAGCGCGGGCACTATCGTCAGTTCGGTGACGCCGGGGGCTTCTTGAACATCCTGCCGCCGGGGCAGGACGGCGTCCTAAACGGCCTGGAAGCGCTGGCTGCCCAGGCGGGCCAGTACCCCCCGCACGTGCGCGACCAGCTCGGCATGTACGGCGACCTGGTGTACAACACACCCGGGCTGAGGGAAGACGAACTCGGGGCTTACTTCAAGGACGCCTCCTTCTTCGTAAGGGAGGACGACATAGATCGCGTCTACTCGCCGACGACGGACGTAATCGTCGTGCGCGATAAGAGCTTCGGGGTGGCCCACATCTTCGGCCAGACCCGCTACGCCACGATGTTCGCGCAGGGATACACCGGCGCCGAGGATCGCCTGTTCCTAATGGACGTCCTTCGGCACGTGGGCCGGGCCCGCCTGTCGGAGTTCCTGGGCGCCTCGCCCGCCAACGAGCAGTTGGACCGCGAGCAGCTGGCCATCGCCCCCTACACCGAAACCGACCTGAGTGACCAGCTACAGCAGGCGATCGCAGCATCGGGTGCGGAGGGGCAGGCCATCTACGGGGACCTCCTGGCCTATGTGGACGGAGTGAACCAGTACATCGAAGAAGCGCTCGCTGACCCTAGCAAACTGCCTGCCGAGTACCCAGCGCTCCAGCAGGTGCCGCTGCCCTGGAAGGCGGAGGACACCGTGGCCATCGCCTCGCTCGTGGGCGGGATCTTCGGCAAGGGCGGCGGCGGCGAACTGAGCAACCTCTGCGGACTCAAGCTCCTTGGCGACGCGACCGGCAATGCCGCGCAGGCCAGGGCCATCTTCGATGACCTGCACTTCGCCAATGACAGGGAAGCGCCGACAACCTCACACCGGCTCGCTCCTTACATGACCGACCTGGGGCCAGTGGATCCCGCCGCGCACCCGGAGGTCGATTGCTCGACGCTGAAGCCCATCGATGACGGCCAGACATCGCTGGAAGACCTGCTGGCGGCCATCAGCGGCTCAGCAGGAGTCGTCGCCGGGCGGGGTGGTACGCACGCGGCGGGCGTGCACACGGTGGACGCGCCCTGGGGACAGTTCCAGCTGGACTTCAGCCAGGAGATGAGCAACGCGCTACTCGTATCCGGCAAGCGCACCAAGACTGGCAACCCGATCGCCGTGTTCGGACCGCAGACGGCCTACTTCATCCCGCAGTTGCTGGTGGAGAAGGACGTGCACGGTCCGGGCGTCGATGCCCGCGGCGCTGCTTTCGCCGGGACGGACCTCTATGTGCAGCTCGGCCGCGGCCCCAACTTCGCCTGGTCAGCCACGTCATCGGGCGCCGACAACATCGATCAGTGGGTGCTGAGCCTGTGCGAGCCGGGGGGCGGCCAGGCGACTCCACAGTCGATGGGGTACCTGCGCAACGGGCTCTGCGAGCCCATTGAGGCCTTCCAGCATACCCAGGTGGCGAAGCCCAGCGCCGGCGGCGTCCCGGCCGCACCCGACGTCATCCTTTCCTGGCGCGTGGAGCGGACGCAGCACTATGGCCCACTGGTGGCCAGGGGGACACTGGCAGACGGCACGCCTATCGCCGTCGCCAGCCTGCGCTCGACGTACCGGAACGAGCTGGGTTCGGCGCGGGCGTTCTATCGAATAAACAACCCGGACTACATGGCGAACGGCTTCGATTCTTTCCGCACCGCCATCAGCACGGGCGTGGACTACACGTTCAACTGGTTCTACATTGACGATCACGACATCGGCTATCAGCACTCGTGCAAGTGCCCGCAGCGGGCCCGGGGTGTCGATCCCTACCTGCCAGTCTCGGGTACCGGCCAGTGGGACTGGCGGGGCTACATCCCGCCGTCCGCGCAGCCCTGGGACCTGAACCCACCTAAGGGGTACATAACGTCCTGGAACAACAAGCAAGCGCCGGGCTTCATGGCCAACGACCGGGAGTTCTCCTACGGCCCGACGTACCGCGACCAGATGCTCAACATCCGCATCGAGGCGGCCATCGCTGCCGGCAAGATCGACCGTGCCGCGCTCGTGGACGCCATGGAGGACGCGGGCACCGTGGACCTGCGCGGCCAGGAGGATCTGCCGCTGCTCTTGCAGGCCCTGGGACCTACGGCCCCGGCCGGCGTCGATCCTCGCGCTCAGGAGATGCGCGACCGGCTGGCCGGCTGGGCGGCGGCCGGCGCCCACCGCCGGGACTACGATCACGATGGCCAGTACGATGATCCGCAGTCCCCGGCGATCATGGACGCCTGGTGGCCGCGGCTGGCCCGCGCCATCTTCGATGACACATCGCTGGGCGCGCTCGACAAGCTCGGCATCGAGCTAGACGATGGCAACCGGCTCATCCACCGGGGCTCCGCCTTCCAGGACGGGGTCTACGGGCATGTGAACAAGGACCTGCGGCAGGTACTGCGGCTGCCGGTGGAAGACCCATGGTCGCGGACATACTGCGGCGGCAGCCTGGCCGCTTGCCGGTCGGCCCTGTGGCAATCGCTGGGCCAGGCAGCGGCTGACCTGGCAGCGGAGTTCGGCACCGCCAACGTGGCCGACTGGCGTCGCCAGATGTCATACGAGGATGTCCGCCACTCTCCCGTGGGCGTGACCACCGTGCCGGCGATCCACTGGATCAACCGGCCGACGTTCCAGCAGGTGGTGCAAATAGACATGCCAGAGGTCGTGGCGCGCAGTTCTGGGGCCGGTTCGCTGAGCCGCGCGGACGGGAAGAAGATCGGCTTCACCTACGGCGTGCAGGCCTACGCCGGCGGCGGCGGCCAGGGCGAGTTCCGCCTGACCGATGCCGCCGGGAAGCACAAGATAGACGTGGAGCAGATCGTCAGCGCTGGCAGTCCGGCGGCCGGCCCGTGCGGGGTTGTTCCGGCGGGGGCGCCGCACAGCTTTGAGTTCACAGGCAGCGGTACGTTCGACTCGGCATCTGGCGTTACGGTCCATGTTTGCGTTCAGGACACCGCCGACCCCGGCAAGGGCGTCGATCTCATGCACGTCGATTGCGCTGGCTGTCCGTACACGACCTCCCCTCCAGCCACATCGGAGGTGCTGAGCGGCGGCAACCTCAAGGTTTCGCTGCTGGCGGCGCCGGAGAGTCGCTAAGCCCTCGAGCACGGGGGCGGCGGCCAGGGCCTCGACTCCGACTGCGGGGGTCGCGGCACCCGCGGCGGCTGCCGTGTCCGCTTCTTGGAGGGCATGCCACGTCCCACCCCCGAGTAGTGATGATGAATGGCGATGGCACCGGCCAGACACCGCTCAACACCGACGCGGCAGCAGATCAGCTTCCCCACTGGCAGGCACGAGCGGCAGGTGTGACTTTCACCGTCTATTCGACCGCCGACGCGGTCGATGCCAGCCCTGGCGACGGGGCGTGCGACAGCGGCCGAAGCTCGCCGCCAGCGCCGGTCGTCCCCTAATGCACCTTGCGAGCTGCGATCCAGGAGATGAGCACTGCGCCAGGGCCGCCCTACCGGAAGCGCTACGACCTGACGCCGGACGGCAAGATCAACATCTTCGACGTGAACCGGATGGCGCCACCGGTGGCTCTCCGCGAGCTGCCCGTAGGCCAGGCAGGGTGAGGAGCGGGCGAGGCTCCCTCCAGTGATTTGCCTCCATTGACCCGAACGGTTTCGAGAGGCTCCGCCTCCGAAGCAGCTTCTCGTCCGCCCCTCGCTCCCAATGTAGCCAGCGCGCTCCCTCGCCGGTAGGTCCGTTCGTCCCTCATGCCAGGGCCACACGGCCTTCACGTCTCCCCTGGGGGCCGAAAGTCACCATCCGTAGACCCCGTCTGGCTCATGTCGAATCGCCGGCGCCGAAGTAGCATTCAAATGGAGGCGCCGCCCCTACACGGCCCTCCGGAGGCTGTCACATGGTTGGAGTTCGGCTGTTTGTCGGCAACCTTTCCTACGCCATCGGTGAGGAAGGCCTTCGCGAGTTGCTCTCGCCGGTCGGCGCTATCCACGCGGTGACGATCCCCCGCGACAGGCTCACCCATCGACCGCGCGGCTTCGCTCTGGTCGACGTTGCCAGCGAGGCCGACGCCCGCGAGATCATCCGCAAGTTCAACGGCTACCCGCTGGACGGACGCCCCCTGCGCGTGGAAGAGGCGCGGGAGCCGGAAGCGGTGTACATCCCCAAGTACCGGGCGCGGCCGGGCGTGAAGGGCCGGCCGGAGATGCGGCCGCACCGGCCCGAAAGAAGCCCCGGACGATGAGACAAGCGCCGCTCCGGAGCGCCTGCCAGCGCAGGGCGAGCGAGCTGTAGTCGTATCGCCCGAGGAGCATGAGCGCCAGTGTTGAACTGCCTCCGGCAATCGGGACGGGAGTCGCAACCGCGCGGCCGTTGACGCGGCGCCTTGCCGAGGCAGCGTTGCTCGTGTTGGTCTGCCTCGTGCCGGTCCTGTTCTTCTCGCTTTTCTGGAGCACGCCCTTCGAGCGTGACGAGGGCGTATACGCCACCGTCGCCCAGGGGCTGCTCGACGGCAGGATTCCCTACCGTGACCTGTTCGATAACAAGCCACCGCTGGTCTACGACTGGTACGCCTTCAGCTTCTTGCTGTTTGGCGAGACGGTGTCGGCGCCGCGGATCGTGGCGGCAGTGCTCCTTTCGTTCACCACCCTCGCCGTCTACGCGCAAGCCCGGATGCTGCTGACTCGCGCCCTCGCTTACATGGCCGCCGGTATCTTTGCCGTCTCCACCGGCCTTCCCTTCGTTGCCCTTCACGCCAACACGGAAGCCTACATGCTCCTGCCGCTGGTCACCTCCCTGCTGGCGTTCACCCAGGGAATCCGAAGCGGCCGCGTCATCTGGTTCTTCCTCGCCGGCTTCCTCGCCGCACTAGCGATGCTGACCAAGCAAGTGGCCGTGTGGAACCTCGCCGCGCTGGTGCTGGTCGGTAGCTGGTGGCGCTGGCGAAATCCGGATCGCTCCTGGCGCGTTATCGGCCCGGCCCTGTCCACGCTGGCCGGAGCCGCGCTCGCCCTTTCACTCGGCGCGCTGCCGTTCATAGTGAGCGGCGCCCTGTCCGATTTCATCTACGCCAACGTCCTCTACAACTACCGGTACGTGGGGATCCTGTCCACCGCCCAGCGTCTGTTCATCCTGAAGAGGACCCTCCTTTTCCTGGCGTTCTTCATGGCCCTCGCCGGCCCTCTGATCATCGGCGCCCTCATCGGGTTCGTGACCGCGCTGCGCCCCCGCAGATCGTGGCCCTGGTACGCCTTCCTGGCGTGGACCGTTGCTTCCGGCCTCGGCGTGGCGATGGGCGCCCGGTTCTATCCCCACTACTTCCTTCAGCTCCTGCCCGCCATGGCCATCCTGTCGACCGTGGCCATCCAGCGGCTGATGGAAGGGCGCCGCCCGACCATGCTGAGAAGCGGCCTCCTTCTCCTCACCGGACTCACGGTCGTGGTGTTCCTGGTCACCAACGCGCTGCTGTACTTATCCCCTGACGCCACCGAGAAGCGCTTCTCGGAGAGCGCCTACTACCAGAAGCAGTGGGAGAAGCAGAGTAGAGCTCTGGCAGCCTACGTCGCGGACCGGACTCCCCCGGACCAGGAGATCTTCAACTACGGGCGCGAGGCCCAGCTCTACTTCTACGCCGACCGGCTCCCGGCCGCCAGATACTTCTACGACTGGGCTTACGTCTACGACGAGAGCACTTTGCCGCAGACCATCGAACAGCTGCGCCGCGACCCGCCTCTGTACATCGTCGACTCCGTCCGGCCCCCTCTCTTCCAGGACGCGGACCGTCACGCGGCGTTCGACGCCTTTCTCGAGGAACGTTACGAATACGTGGGCCGCGTCGAGTTCGCTGACGTGTACCGGCTGAGCGGAAACCCTCGTTGACACTGCCACCGCTTTAGCGCACGATTGGCTTGCTCCCGAAGCGGAGACTGGGCGGGCCACGGAGTTGGAGGGCGGGCGATGGTGGCGTGTCCATCATGCGGCTCCGAGAACCGTGACGATGCCACATTCTGCGGCGAGTGCGGATGCGCACTGGTCGCCGAATGGGTGTGTCCCGCCTGCCGCCGCAACAACCCCCGCGGCCGGAAGTTCTGTGATGCCTGCGGACACCGCCTCGGCGATGCCCCGCCCTCAGGGCCCCCGCCAACCCCCCAGCCTTCCCCAGCCCTCCCCACCTCCTTCGCCGGCGGCCGCTACCAGGTCCAGCGCTTCCTGGGCGAGGGCGGCCGCAAGCGCGTCTATCTCGCGCACGACACGAAGCTCGACCGCGACGTAGCCATCGCCGTCATCAAGACCGAGGGCCTGGACGCCGACGGGCTGACTCGCGTCCGGCGCGAGGCCCAGGCCATGGGCCGCCTGGGCGACCATCCCCACATCGTCACCGTCTTTGACATCGGCGATGAGGCCGGCCAGCCCTACATAGTTTCCCAGTACATGGCGGGTGGTGATCTGGAGGGACTGCTGCAGCAGGCGGAGAACCATCGACTCGCTCTGACCCGCGCCCTACGCATCGCCGACCAGGTCCGTCAGGCCCTAGGGCACGCACACGACAGGGGCATAATCCATCGCGACCTAAAGCCCGGCAACATCTGGCTGACCGAGGAGGGCACTGCCAAGCTGGGCGACTTCGGCCTGGCCGTGGCGTTAGACCGCTCGCGGCTCACGGTGGAAGGGATGATGGTGGGCACGGTGGCCTATATGGCGCCGGAGCAGGCGTTAGGACGCCAACCCGACGCTCGTAGCGACCTCTACTCCCTGGGCTGCGTCCTCTACGAGATGGTGACCGGCCGCCCGCCCTTCCTGGGCGACGACGCCGTGGCCATCATCTCGCAGCACATCAACACGGCGCCGGTAGCCCCCAGCTGGCACAACCCGGAGGTGCCCAGGGCCTTCGAGGCCCTCATCGTGCGGCTGCTGGCCAAGGCGCCGGAGGAGCGACCGGAGAGCGCCGCCGCTGTGCTGGAGGTGATGAAAGCCATCATGGAGACGGCCTCGACCGTGGCGGGGCGGGCGGTGCAGGAGGAGGCGAACCCCCTGGAC
>JACPQO010000240.1 GCA_016190405.1 Chloroflexota bacterium
CCCGTGGCGTGGTTGACCGACCCGGCGCCCAGGAACAGCAGCGCCTTGAAGAAGGCGTGGGTGAACAGGTGGAATATGGCCGCCACCAGGCCCCCCACGCCCAGGCCCATCATCATGTACCCCAGCTGGCTGATCGTCGAATACGCCATCACCCGTTTTATGTCCGTGGCCACGATGCCCAGCAACGCCGAGATGATGGTGGTGATGGCCCCGATGACCGCCACCGTCTGGATCGCCTCCTCGGACGCGATGAACACCGGGAAGAAGCGCGCCACCAGATAGACACCGGCGGCCACCATGGTCGCCGCATGGATGAGGGCCGAGACCGGCGTGGGGCCCTCCATGGCGTCGGGCAGCCACACGTGCAGCGGGAACTGGGCCGACTTCCCGGCCGCCCCGGCGAATATCCCCAGCGCGAACCACGTCAGCACCGTCGACCCGATGGCCCCGGTCACGGCCAGCTCGTGAATCCCGGCGATTGACAGCTCGCCGGTCTCCGACCAGATCAGCAGGATGGCGGTGAGGAACCCCAGGTCGCCGGCCCGGGTCACCAGGAAGGCCTTGGTGGCCGCCCGGCGCGCCGAGTCGCGCTGGAACCAGAACCCGATCAGCAGGTACGAGCACAGCCCCACCATCTCCCAGAACACGAACAGTTGCACGATGTTGGAGGCCAGCACCAGCCCCAGCATCGAGCCGGTGAACAGCGCCATGAAGGCGTAATAGCGGCTGTATCCGGCGTCGCCCCGCATGTACTCCTGCGAGTAGAACTGGACCAGCAGCGACACGGAGGTGACGACGACCAGCATCACCGCCGTCAACCCGTCCGCCGTGAGGCCAATGTCCACGTGTAGTGGCCCCACCACGACCCACTCGTGCGAGCCGAAGCCGAAGCGAGCGCCGTCCGCGTCGATGGCGCTGTCCAGCACCCAGAGAGACAGCAGGAAAGCGGCCGCGATGCTGGCTATAGTCAGGTAGCCGCTAAAGCGGGCGTTCCAGCGCCCGCCGCCCGTCAGTCCCAGCAGGGAAACGAGCGAGATGACGGCGAAGGAGCCCAGGGGCAGGAGCATAATCGCCCATACAACCCCCTCGGGCACCTGGTCCAGCATCTAGATCTTCCTCAGGATTTCCTGGGCCACGTGGGTCTTGCCCCACGGCACGTACAGGACGTGCGGCTCCAGCTCGGCCGCGTCGCTCCAGCCCGAAGCGGGCACCACCCGCACCGACACGGCCTCGGCGTTGAACAGCTCCTGCCACAGCTCGGCTGTGTAGGCGTTGTTGGTCTCCATCAGTTTGACCCACATGCCGCCCTACCCCTCCGGCCCCTCCGGGAACCAGGAACCAGAAACCAGGAACCAGGGGCGGGGATGCCTTGTTCCCTGTTCCATGTTCCTGGTTCCTACCATTTCAGCAGGTCGATCCGGTCCACGTCGATGGTCTCGCGGGTGCGGTAGACGAGTACCGCCAGGGCCAGGGCGATCGCCGCCTCGGCCGCGGCCACGGTGATGACGAACACCACGAACACGTGCCCGCTCAAGGGCGCCGCCGATTCGACGAACCGCGAGAAGGCCACGAAGGTCAGGTTCACGGCGTTGAACATCAGCTCGATACCCATGAGCACGCCGACGAAGTTCCGCTTGGCCAGCGCCAGGTACATCCCAGTGGCGAACAGGATGGCGCCCACCAGCAGGTAATGCTCCAGCCCTACCGACACCTCACTCCTCCCCCTGGGAGCCCTCCGGCCGCACCAGGACGATCGCCCCCACCATGGCTACCAGGAGCAGCACCGACGCCATCTCGAAGGGCAGCACGTACTTGTCCAGCAGCGCCTCGCCGATGGCCGAGGCGGTTTCCTCGAAGCCCCCCCGGTCCGCTATCGACCAGTCGGTCTCCAGGCTGACGAACCCTATCGTGAACCCCAGCAGCACCGCCAGCAGCAGCGCCGGCAGCCGCAGGAATGTCTCGGCGTTATCACGCCCGGCCGTCGGCGTCAGCATGATGGCGAACAGGATGAGGACGGAGACCGCCCCGGCGTAGATCAGCACCTGGGTCACGGCCACGAAGTCCGCCGAAAGCGTTATGTAGAGGCCGGCCACACCCAGGAAGCTGACAATGAGGAACACCACCGCGTGGATCAGGTTCCGCACCGCCACGACCATCAGGGCCGAGCCAACCGTAATGACGGCTAGAATCCAGAAGGCGGCGACGGTGCCGGCGTCGTCCATCACAGCCCCGGCGCCGTGCCCGGCTGGGCCGCCTCGCCGTAGACTATCGCGCCCAACTCTTTGGTCAGTACCGCCCGCTTGGCCCGGCGCTCCGGCCGCAGGTGCCCCAGCATCCGCGCCCAGCCCACCACCAGTACCACGGCCAGCAAGGCGTTCACGGCGCCGAACGCCGCCAGCGCCGCCTCGGCCGGCAGGCCGGCCTCCTGCCAGAGCAGCACCTCACCGCCGGTCGCCAGCACGTTTATCAGCGATAGCGGCAGCAGCAGCGTCCAGGCGAACGCCATGAGCTGTTCGATGCGCTGCCTGGGCAGGGTGCCCCGCGACCAGATGTAGATGAAGAACACCAGGTACAGCTTGGCCAGGAAGATCAGCCAGCCCGGCACCCACTCCTCCAGGCCCCAGGCCGTCCAGCCGCCCAGGTACAGGCTGACCACCGTCGCCGCGATGGCGAACCCGGCCAGGTACTCGGCCTGGTAGAAGAACCCGAACTTGATGCTGCCGTACTCGGTGTGGTACCCAGCCACGATCTCCGATTCCGCCTCCGCGATGTCCATGGGCGAGCGGTTCATCTCCACCGCCCCAGCTATGATGTACCCCAGCGCTGCCAGCGGCTGCAGGAACAGCAGCCAGGTGTTGTAGTGGCTCTGCCAGTCCACCACCGTGCCCAGCCGCATGCTGCCCGCGAACAGGACGACGCCCAGCAGGGCCAGCACCTGGATCAGCTCGTAGCTGATCAGCATCGCGATCATCCGCATGGCCCCCAGCAGCGCGTATTTGTTGTTGGACGACCAGCCGGCGATGAACACAGCGATGGTGTTGGTGGAGCCGATGGCGATGATGAACAGCACCCCCACGTTGAGGTCCGCTAGCACCATCCCCTGGCCGAAAGGGAACACCGCGAACACGACCATCGTGGGGATGAAGATGATGACCGGCCCCAGCCAGAACAGCAGCTTATCGGCGTTGCGGGTGGTGATGGGCTCCTTCAGCAGCAGCTTGAGCGCGTCGGCGATCGGTTGCAGGATGCCCGTGGGCCCGACGCGGTTGGGCCCGATCCGGTTCTGCATCAGCCCCACCACCCGCCGCTCGATCCAGATGAACGCCAGCACGCTGAGCACCGTCCACAGGAGGATGGCCAGCACCCCGATTAGCGAGGACACCACGTACGGCACCCAGTCCGGCGCCCCCCACTCGTGGATACGCTGGAGGAACGCCCCCACCGCATTGCCGATGTCCCGCAGATCCCACCATTCGGCCAGCGGCGCTCTCACCGGTCCACCTCGCCCACCACTATGTCGATGCTGCCCAGGATGACGACAGCGTCGGCCACCGTCCCACCCACCGTCATGTCCCGCAGGGGTGTCAGGTTGATGAACGACGGCGCTCGTATGTGGAAGCGGAAGGGCGCCGGGCTCCCATCGCTGACGATGTAGAACCCCAGCTCCCCGCGCGGCGACTCGATGCGCCCGTACGCCTCGCCCACCGGCGGCCGCAGGGCCAGCGGCGCCGAGGGGGCGACCCCAGGCTGCACCGTGGCACCCGCCATCTCCACGTGCACCGGCCCCTCGGTCATCATCTCCACTGCTTGCTCCAGGATATGGATGCTCTGGCGCATCTCCGCCACGCGCACCAGGAAGCGGTCGTACACATCGCCGCTGGTGCCCACACAGATGTCGAAGTCCACCTTGTCGTACGCCGCGTAGGGGTCCGCCTTGCGGATGTCCCAGGCCACCCCGCTGGCCCGCAGCATGGGGCCGCTCACCGAGCAGGCGATCGCCAGCTCCGGCGGCAGCACGCCAACCCCCCGCGAGCGGGCCACGATGATCTCGCTCTCCAGCAGGAGGTGCTCGTACTCGTCCAGGCGTTTGCGCAGGTCGGGCAAAAGCTTGCCGAGCGCCGGCATGAACTCCGGGGGCACATCGCGGGACACGCCACCGATGCGCATGTAGTTGGTGGTCAGCCGAGCGCCGCAGGCCATCTCGAACAGGTCGAGCACCTTCTCGCGGTCCCGGAACATGTGCATCACCGGCGTCTGCCAGGCCCCACAGTCGTTAGCGAAGATGCCCACCGCCATGCAATGGCTGGCGAACCGCTGTAGCTCCGACATGATGACCCGCAGCCACTGCGCCCGCTCCGGCGCCTCGATCCCGCATAGCCTCTCCACCGCCAGCACGTAGGCCAGGTTCCCGGTCATCGCCGCCAGGTAGTCGGTCCGGTCCGTGAACGGGATGTTCTGGGTATACGTTCGCTCCTCCGCCAGCTTCTCCATGGAGCGATGCAGGTACCCTATCACCATGTCCGCGTCCACAATCCGCTCCCCGTCCAGGGTCAGGCGCAGCCGGAACACGCCGTGGGTGCTGGGGTGCTGCGGACCCACGTTCACCACGAAGGGCTCTGTCTTCATGGCCGTGAAGGGAACCCTCCAGAAGTCGTCGGCGGTTTGCTGGTTTGCCGGTTTGCTTCTTGTTTGTCCACAAGCCAACAAACCAGCAAGCCTACAAACCTATCCCGCCACATCTCCACCTAGCCCCTCCCCTCCAGCCTCCCGCCGGGCTCGCCCGGGAAGCGCTCCAGGCCGGCCATCTGCCCGCCGGGGAAGTTCAGCCAGTCCTTGCGCAGCGGATGCCCCGGGAACCCCTCCCACAGGAAGATCCGCCGCAGGTCGGGATGGCCCGCGAAGTGGATCCCCATCAGGTCGTACGCCTCCCGCTCCTGAAGGTGGGCGCCGCGCCACACCGGCACGACCGACGGCACCTCGGGGTTCTCGCGGTCGTACGTCTTGACCTTGAGCACCGTCATCCGGTTGTGGCGGATCGATTGCAGGTGGTAGGCGACCTCCAGGTGGTCCAGCCGGTCGACAGCGGTGAGGCTACTCAGGAAGGAGAAGGCCAGCTCCGGGTCATCCCGCAGGTGGGTGCACACCTCCACCAGCCTGTCGGCCCTGATGACTACGGCTTCGGGCGCCGCGTCCGCCACCGCCTCCGGGAACCTCTGCTCGATCCTCTGGGCGATCTCCAGCCCCGACAGGACGGCCGTCATTCGCTGCTCTCCCTCGAACCGGAGTGGTGCGACCGCTGGCGCCAGAGCTCCCTGCCGCATCCTTCAGGGTGCGGTCTCACCTCACGTCCATTCCAGGGCTTTCTTGCGCCAGGCGTAGACCAGTCCGATAAGCAGGATGATCACGAAGGTGGCCACCTCGATGAAGCCGGCCACGGCCACCTTCTGGAACGAGACCGCCCAGGGGTAGAGGAAGACGGCCTCCACATCGAAGATCACGAACAGCAGGGCGAAGTAGTAGTAGCGGAAGTTGAACTGCACCCAGGCCGTCCCCTCCGTCTCCACGCCGCACTCGTAGGTGTCCTCCTTGATGGGGTCCGGCCTCTCGGGCCGCACGCCCAGGCGCCCCAGCAGCCAGGAGAAGGCTATGCCACCGGCCGGGAAGATGAGCGCCAGCAAGACGAGGAATCCGACCTGGCCCCATTCCGGCAACACGGCAGATAATCTAGTTTGTGAATTTTATCCCTTACTGGTGCCGGAGTATAGCACAGGGTATTGGCAGCGACAAGCAAATCGACGCCGCTTCCGTCCCCACGTCCAATGCAACAAAACAGTCGTCAAAACGGTTCCATACCCCCTTGACAACATAGCGCGATAGGATATTATATAAGCGGCACTATATGACGCCACCCATTTAGAGAGGAATCGCATCATGACGGACCTTACACACAACCTCCTCGTCAGCGCCGTAATGGCCGAGCGCGAGCGCGAGGCCCGCGCCATCGCCCGCGCCGCCCAGGTCAGCCGCCGGCCGCGGGGACTGCGCGCCGGCTTCGCCAGCCGCCTGGCCCGCGTCGCCCTGTTCCTGGACCGAGAGGCCGCGCGTTTCTGGCTGTCCCGCGACACCGGCACCCACCTCACCAACGGCTCGCCCAGCTAGGTCGGGAGCCCACGACGATGTCGCTTAAGCACGCCTTGCTCGGGTTCCTAAACTACGGCTCCATGACGGGCTACGAGCTCAAGAAGTTCTTCGACACCTCGGTGGCCCACTTCTGGACCGCCGAGCTCAGCCAGATTTACCCCACCCTGAAACAGCTCGAGTCCGAGGGGCTCGTCGATATGAAGGTCCAGGTCCAGGCCGACCGCCCCAACCGCAAGGTCTACTCCCTCACCGACGACGGCCGCCGCGAGTTGCTCGACTGGCTGGCGACGCCCGCTGAGCCAGACCAGTTCCGCGAGCCCCTCCTCATCAAGGTCTTCTTCGGCGCCGCCCTCCCCAAACAGGACCTCGTCCGGGTCCTGCGCCATCGCGCCGAGGAGATGCGAAGGGGCATCGAGTCCTACGAGCACGGCTGCACCGTGATCCAGCAATTCGCCGAGGCCGTCGGCCTCCAGCGGGAAGCCCTCTTCTGGCAGCTCACCATCGATTCCGGCGTCAGGCACTGCCAGATGGCCATCCAGTGGGCCGAGGAAGCCATCGACAAGATTGAACAGATGGACGATTCCGCCTTCCCACCCCAGCCGGCCGGCCCGGGACGGATGAATGTGCGCACCGCCGTGGAGGTCCTGGACAGGCTCAAGAGCGCCGTGCCAAAAGCCTTCGCCGGCACCCATTAGGCCAACCCTGCTGGTGTAGGCACCCTCCCTCAAGCGCGCGGGCGCCAGCGAGCCCCCGCGCGCTGTTTCTTGACACCGCTATCGCCACCCCGTACCATCTGTGCTGGCCAGAAGTTAACGTTAAGGTTAAGGCCCCGCAGGAGAAGCCATCGTGACCCAGCAGGCGTACCGTAAGCCCCTGCCCACCCCCAGCCCCGAGACCCGACCCTACTGGGACGGCTGCAAGAACCACGAGCTCTGGCTCCCCTTCTGCGGCGCCTGCCAGAGTTTCTTCTTCTACCCCCGCGACTTCTGCCCCCGCTGCTTCTCCTGGGACGTGGAATGGCGACGCGTCAGCGGCCGCGGCAAGGTGTACACCTTCGCCATTCACTACCGCCCCTGGCACCCGGGCTGGGCCGCCGAGATCCCCTACGTCACGGCCCTGGTTGAGCTGGAAGAGGGCCCGCGCCTGTACACCAACCTCGTGGGCGTCGATCCCAGCCCCGCCAACATCCGCTGCGATATGCCCGTGGAGGTCGTCTTCGAGGACATCAACGAGGAGATAACGCTCCCCAAGTTCCGGCCTGTCCAGGAGGTCTGATGCCCAGGCGTCTCGCTGCTACCGATAAGG
>JACPQO010000241.1 GCA_016190405.1 Chloroflexota bacterium
ATCCTGGTCCCGTCCGGCGACCAGGAGGGGGCCGAGTCATAGGCCGGATCATTCGTTATCGCGGTCTCACCGGAGCCATCGGCTTTCATCACGAAGATGTCCGAGGCGCCGCCCACGAAGCGGGTGAAGGCCATCTTGCTGCCGTCGGGCGACCAGGCGGGCTCCCAGTCATCCTGGGGGTCGTTGGTCAATTTGGTGGGGTTGCTGCCGTCGGCGTTCATAACCCAGATGTCATCGTTGCCGGCCCGGTCGCTGACAAAAGCGATCTTCTTCCCGTCGGGCGACCAGCGCGGGTTCCACTCGTAGGCGGGGTGATCGGTGATCCTGGTTAGCCCACTGCCATCGGCGTTTATGACGAAGATGTCGCCATTACCGTTTCGGAAGGAATCGAAGGCGATCTTGCCGTTGGCGCCGGGGAAGGCGGCATCGCCCTGCTGCGCGGCAGCGCAGAGGGCACCGCCGGCGATAGCCGCCGCCAATGTGACAAGCAGACCGACGGCCAGAAGCAACGACGACCGGGGCGCGAGCGAGAGGTGGCCAGCCATACGACGCTCTCCCCAATTGGGGTTGTCACAAGCCTACGCCGGCCCTCGCCGCGTGTCAACGAAGGGAGGACCCGCGCAGTCAGTCTGCCGGCGGGCGCAGGGGCGGGGGACGCTCCCCGCGGGCGTATCGGGCCAGCCAGTCCGCCATCGCCGGATCGTTCAGGGTCTGGCGATGGGCCTGCACCTCGAACGATAGCGCGTCGGGCAGGGGCATCGTGAGCCCCTCGATGGCGGCGCGGCGGTCGTTGTGCATGGCGGTCTGGGGGTAGGCTGAGAGGGCGCCCGCCACCTCCAGGGCGCGCGGGAGCGCCTGGCCCTGGGGCACGACCTCCTGGACCAGCCCCAGGCGCAGGGCGTGCTCGGCGTCGATGAGGACGCCGGTCTCGATGAGGTAGAGCGCGTTGCCCAGGCCGACGATGCGGGGTAGCCGCTGGGTGCCGCCGTCCAGCAGCGGCACGCCCCAGCGACGGTTGAGCACGCCGAACTGGGCGTTGCGGGCGGCGATGCGGAAATCGCACCAGCAGGCCAGCTCCAGGCCGCCGGCGGTGCAGTAGCCGTTTATGGCGGCGATGGTGGGCTTGGGCACGTCAGTGATGCGGGAGATGCCCATGGGGCCGGACTCGCGGGCGCCGGGCCGCGCGCCCAGGCCGCCGATGTCCTTCAGGTCGGCGCCGGAGCAGAAGGCGACATCACCGGCGCCAGAGAGGACCAGGACATCGAGCCCGTCGTCGGCCCGGAACGTCTCCACGGCCTCGAACAGCCCCTGGGCCGTCTCGGCGTCCACGCAGTTACGGACCTCGGGCCGGTTGATGGTGACGACGAGGGTGCGGTCGCGACGTTCAGTGAGGACCTTAGACGCGGGCATCGTGGCCACAGATTAGCACAAATGGAATACGCATGTAGGGGCGGTTCGCGAACCGCCCCTACGGGCCGTTCGCTGCGGCATACTTCCGCGCCAGCCACTGCGCCCAGGTGGTCTTGCCTTCGGCGTGCTCCGGGACGCAGTTGTGCCCGCGGCGGAAGCCCGTGGCCGTGGCGCCCAACAGCGGCAACGGGAGGACAGCCGCGCGTTTGCGCCGCGCCTTCAGCCAGGCCCGCGCCATCTCGCCAAACGTGAGCACCTGGGGGCCGCCCAGGTCGGGCAGGCGGCCGCAGGGGCCGCGGGCGGCGCACTCCACCACGCGCTGGGCCACCTCGCCGGTGTCGATGGGCTGGAACTTGTACGCCGTGGGGAGCAGGAGAACGCCGGGGACGCGGTACAGCATGTGCAGGAACATGTCGATGAGGGAGTGGAACTGGGTGGCGCGCAGGTTGGACCAGGGGACGCCCGCTTCCTCGATGAGCTTCTCGGCGGCCAGCTTCGCCTTGTAGTAGCCCAGAGGGACGCGATCGATGCCGACGATAGAGATGTAGAAGAGGTGCGGCGTGCCGGCATCGCGGGCGGCCTTCACGAGACTCTCGGTACCCGCCACGTCGACGCGTGGGCGGGCCATAGCGCCCGTGGCCGCGTGGACGATGAGATCGGCGCCGGCGACGGCGTCCGGGAGACCGGACCCGGTCTCGATGTCCCCCTGGGCCCACTCGAGCGAGGGGCCGAGCCCGTCCGGCCGTGGCCGCCGGCTGAGGATGCGGACGGTGTGACCGCCGGCGGCGAAGCGGGGGACCAACTCGCGGCCGAGGCCGCCGCTGCCGCCGGTGATGAGGACGAGGGGCATCGTGGCACACAGACTACCACAGACCGCTTACAATAGTCGGAGCGCGGGTCGCGAGCCAGAGGAGGAAGGACCGATGGCTGAGGAGCGAGACCGACGGCCGGAGTTGAGGCGGAAGGCCAGTGAGTTGCTGGACGCCCTCTCGCACGAGGAACGGGAGGCGCTGCTGATCAAGTGCTGGATGTCGCACGATGCGCGCTGGTACATCGCCGCCGCCCAGGCGTTCGGCATCGAGGCGGCCAACCGGCTGAACCAGGCCGCCGCCCACGCCGAAGGCAAGGCCGAGGCGCAGCGGATCGTTCGCGCTCTACAACTGCCGCCGGTGGCCACCGTGGACGATTACCTGCTGGCGCAGGAGACCATGATCGGCCTGCTGGGGCCCCAGCTGCTGGACTACGAGGTGGCCCGATCTGGCGACGACGGGTTCGAGATCCGCATCCGGCGCTGCTTCGCCCACGAGAACGTATCCAGGGCCGGCATCGGCGAGCAGTACGAGTGCGGCATCTTCGCCCGGGTCACCGGCTGGCTGGAGGCGCTGGGGCCGAAATACGAGATGCACCCTCCCCTGGGCAAGTGCCCCAAGGTGGAGGGCCGGGAATGCGTATATACGTTCCGGTTCAAAGGCGAGGATGCGGCTGCCTCTTCCGGCTAGCGGAACGCCGGGACAACCTCCCGCGAGAAGCGGAGGAGGCTCTCGCGGTGGAAGCGGGGGAACTGGGCCAGGATAACCTCCTGGACACCGGCGTCCACGAACTGCTGAACGCTCTTTTTCACGTCGTCCATTGAGCCCAGGAGCAGCGAGCGGCGGGCCTCGTCCTCGGAGCCGCCGCGAAAGGCCGTGAACCCCTGCACGACCCGCTGCTGGAAGGCGGGGTCTTCGTTCAGGAAGAGCGGCACCTGGATTGTGCGGCGGATAGTGGAAAAGTCGCGGCCCACGTCGCGGCAGTGCTGCTCTAACACCTGGAACTTGTGGCGGACCTGCTCCGGCGTGCCGGAGACGTTAGTGGCGTCGGCGTACTTGGCCACGGTGCGCAGGGTGCGCTTCTCGCCGCCGCCGCCGATGAGGATGGGCGGGTGCGGCTGCTGCACGTTGGGCGGGTTGTAGGGCGGCTGGTCCAGTTGGTAGTAGCGGCCCTGAAAGGTGGGCCGTTGCTGGGTCCACAGCAGCTTGATCACCTGGGCCGCCTCGTCCAGCCGCTCCAGCCGCTCGCGGACGGTGTGGAAGGGGATGGCGAAGGCCTGGTGCTCGTAGGTGTGCCAGGCGGCGCCCAGGCCGACCTCCAGCCGGCCATTGGAGATGATATCGACGGTGGTAGCCATCTTGGCCAGGACGGCCGGATGCCGGTAGGTGTTGCCCGTGACCAGCACGCCGATACGGACACGAGAGGTGGCCGTGGCCAGGGCGGCCAGGGCGGTCCAGCCCTCCATGCACGGCCCTTGGGAGTCGAAGGCGGTGCCGCCGCCGGTCACGAAGTGGTCCATGAGCCAGAGGTGGTCGAAATTGGAATCGCGGTCCAGCTCCTGCCAGAGGGCCAGGAGCTCGTCCCAGGAAACGCCGGCCTGGGTGGCCTGGACACCGAACTTGATGGTCATGAGGTGCTCCTTTCGGTTGTAATACCCCTGCGGGTTGAAACCCGCAGCTTCCCCCCAAGCTGAGGGTTTTAACCCTCAGTGGTGAGTCCTCCTGCCTCAGTGGTAGGTCCTCCTGCCTCCAGCCCCAACTGTTGCTTGTAATCGGGTTCCAGTCCGGCCAAGGCGCCCATCTGCTGGAACGTGGTCACGGGCCACTGAACGAACATGCGCATCACCTCAACGGGCAGGGCGAAATCCGGCGCGTCGCCGATGACCTTCTGCTCCTGGAGGCGGGCCAGCTCCTCGTCGCTGAGGCCGAGGAGGCCCCGCAACACCTCCCGGTTGTGCTCACCCAGCCTGGGCGCCGGGCCGCGTGATGCGATATCGAAGGCGGAGAAGCGGGCGCCGAGCTGGCGGGGGACGGGCCGGGGCCCCACGCCGGTCTGGTCGATGGTCTCGAAGAAGCCCCGCTCCCGCAGGTGTGGATCCAGGAGCACCTCCTTGGGGTTGAGGACGGCGGCGGCGATGACCCCGGCCCGCTGCAGGAGGTGCATCGCCTCGATGTGGTCCTGCTCCCGCGTCCAGGAGGCGATCACCTCGTCGAGCTTGTCGTGGTGGCGGAAGCGCCCCAGGACATCGGCGAAGCGTTCGTCCTCGGCCCACTCGGGGTGGCCGGCGGCGTCGCAGAAGGCCTGCCACTCGGCGTCGTTACGGACCGTCAGGACCAGCCAGTTGTCGTCGCCGCTGCAAGGGTAGCAGCCCTGGGGCGCGAACCAGGGGCTGCGGTTGCCCATGCGCTCGGGAGGGCGTCCGTTGAGTGCGTAGTCCAGGATGGCGTAGCCGCCGACGGGTATGGCGGCCTCCTGCTCGGAGAGGTCGATGTACTGGCCCTTACCGGTGCGGCGTCGGTAGTGAAGGGCGGCCAGGACGGCGCCGGCGCCCAGGACGCCGCTGTAGGGGTCGGTGAAGGAGATGCCGGTGCGCATCGGCTCGCCGCCGCCGTAGCCGGTGAGGGAGGCGATGCCGGAGGCGGGCTCCAGTCCCATGCCGTAAGCGGAGTAGTCACGCCAGGGGCCGCTCTGGCCGTAGCCGGAGAGGCTGATCATGATGAGGTCCGGCTTGATCTTGCGCAGCGACCCGTAGTCCAGGCCGTGCTGGGCCATGACGCGGGGCGTGAAGCTCTCGGCGACGATGTCTGCATGCGGAACGAGCCGCTTGAACAGCTCGACGGCCTGGGGGTCGTTGAAGTCCAGGGTGAGCGACTTCTTGCCGGCGTTGCGGTAGACGAAGTAGCCCATGCGGTTCCAGAAGTCGTCCCTGGCGTCGTTGTCGCCCACGCAGAAGTTGCGGGTGATGTCGACGCGCTTGAGCCCTTCGATCTTGATGACCTCGGCGCCTAGGTCAGCCAGGATGCGAGTGCAGGTGGGCCCCGCGTACACCTGGGTCAGGTCCAGGACGCGGACGCCGGCGAGGGGGAGGGCGGTCATGCTCGCGCTCCGCGTGGCTGCTGCGCGCACGCCGCCTGACCCACCACCGCCGCGCTCCCCAGATTCCTTCGCGAAGATGCGTTGGTCTGCGTGAGGGGGTGGTCGGCACTCAGAATGACAGAAGCGATGCGCGTGCAGGTGGGCCCGGCGTAGACCTGGGTCAGGTCCAGGACACGGACGCCGGCCAGGGGGAAGTTGGGCTCGTTCATGGCACGCGCTGCAGGGGCGGCGTCGCCGGCAGGGGAGCGTTCGTCTGGGGCGCCTTCAGCCCGGCGGCGACCCAGCCGCGCAGAGGAGCGACAGTGAACTGGTGGTTGTAGCGGGGGTTCGCATCGAGGTAGGCCAGAGCGCGCCGATGGAGGGCGACAGCCTCGCTGCGCCTTCCCGAGCGGTCGGCGATCCAGGCGCGCGCGACGAGCGCGTGGGCGCGAACGTCGAAGGGGATGGCGTCGGCGTCGAGCCGGGCAAGCAAGGAGTCCGCCTCTTGCCACCTGCCCAGCGTAAAGCGGACGCGGGCGCGGGCCCAGGTCAGGCGAGAGGGCTCCAGGACGGGCTCGCCCCGATCGGCGAAGCGGTCCCAGATAGCGCCGGCCTCTTCCGCCTTCCCCCCGTCGAAAAGGCGGACGGCGCGGCGCACCTCGGCGATGACGCGGGCCTCGTGCTCCATTTCGCCGCCGCCAAGGCGGGGGTCTGCGGGGATGGGCGGGGCCGTCGGGGCAGCGTCGCCCGGCGTGAAGGGGATCATCTCGCCGAAGGGCGCCTGCGGCTGCTTCGAGGTCGAGTGCCAGAGCGTCCGGGAGGCGGGGTGGACGACCGTGGAGTTTAGGACGCCGGTGTTGGCGACTACCGACTCGTTGACATAGGGGCTGTTGGAGCGGTCACGCAGGATGCCGGCGGCCACCTCGGGCGTGATCTCGCCCAGGTGGCGGCGGACGGCGTCCTCCATCGCGGCGCGGCGTCGCTCGGAGTCCAGCGAGCCACCGCGGTCGTGGGGGATCATCTCCGCGGTGCGCGCGTGGTTGCTCTGGGCGAACCAGTCGTCTTCGGGGCGGAACACGGCGCAGCGGCGGGGGCTGCACTCGACCAGGGCGATGTCGCCGCCGGCGTCGGCCATGGAGACGAAGCCGGAGAGACCGCGGTTGCGGGCCTGCGTGAAGGCGCGCGCGCCCTGTTCGACGGATTGGACAGTCTGCAGGGCGCGCCGCCGGGGCCAGGTCGTGGGCCCGTAGCCGAGTACCTGATCGGCCATGAAGAAGTTGGCGCCTAGGGCGAAGCCGGCCTCGTTGACGCCGATCACGGGCAGGGTGACGAGGGGCCAGGTGGCGATGACGTGGGCGAGGTCGCCGTTGTCGGGGTCGTAGTGGATGACGACGGGGCGGCGCAGGCCGTAGCCGTCCCTCCAGTCCGAGTTCTTGGCGAAGATGGCCGAGCCGTCGGCGGTGGCGGCACGAGTGGCCAGGAAGGTCGTCGTACCGCTGCCCAGGACGCCGAAGGCGCCGCGCCAGGCATTGACGCCGGAGACGCCGAGGGCGCCGGCTATGCCGAGTATCTCGTCGTACAGACGGCTCCCCTCGTAGCGCCGCCAGAGCGACATCCAGAAGGCGGGCAGCACAGTATCGGCGATCCGGCCGACGGCACCGAGGCCGGCGATCAGGCGCGACCAGTCGGCCCGCTGAGCCTCGTAGACCTCCCGCGCGAGGGGCCCGAGGAGCTCGACGTGCTGCCGACCCATCTCGCGGTAGGAGCCGTACAGGTGCAGGACGATCAGGTCGCCGATGTCTTCCCGGCGCGGCTGGCCGGCGGCGCCCGCCATCACGTTATCCCTCGCTCGCGCAGGATGACCGTGTCCTCCTTCTCGTAGCCCAGCTCCAGAAGAACCTCCTGCGTGTGCTGGCCCAAGAGGGGCGCGGCGCCGCAGCGCAGGGGCGTCTCCGACATCTTGAAGGGGAAGGCGGCGACAGGCACGCGTCCCAGCTCGGGCTGGTCGATCCCCTGGAAGAAATCCCGCTCCTTGAGGTGCTCGTTCTCCAGCAGGGTTTTGGGGTCCATGACGGCGGCGAAGGGCATGCGCAGCTCCTGGGCGCGGGTCAGAAGGTCCTGCCAGTTGTG
>JACPQO010000236.1 GCA_016190405.1 Chloroflexota bacterium
GCCGAAGGTGACGGCGGGATTGATGTGCCCGCCGGAGATCTTGGCCGTCGCGGCTACCAGGGTGGCGATGGCTAGGCCGTGGGCCAGGGCGATGGCGGCCAGGGCGGCGGGGTCACTTGCCGGCGACGACTTCAGCACGCCCGTGACCATCACGACGGTGCCGGCGCCCACGAAGACGAACAGCAGGGTGGCGATGAACTCGGCGATGACGGCGCGCAAGGTCCTGACACCCAGGTCCTCCGCAGTCAGGCCCAGCGACCTGGCCGATAGCTCGAACTGAGCCATGATAGCTCCCCCTTTTGCCTGCCAGAGCCGGTTGAGGTCAGCGCCAGCGTAGGGGGGCAACCGCTGAGATGTCAATACGTCTCGGCTTTTGGCGGAGGCCCTACGAACGCGGCTGCCAGGCGGGCTGCATGCCCTCCGCCAGCAGCGTCAGCTTGGAGCCGTCCATGTCGACGGCCCAGATGTAGCCGGCGCTGGCGAAGGCCAGGTGCCCGCCGCCGGAGGCCACGCTGACGAACGAGGCCGGGATGGTGGGGATGAGCGTCGTTTCGCCCGTGGTCACGTCGGCGATCCAGACGCCGTTGCGGCCGGCCCCGAACTCCCAGTGGTAGATCAGGAAGCGTCCGTCGGGGCTCCAATCGCTGGCGCCGTCCTCGTAGGAGCCGCAGCGGCCGCCGAAGCCCCCCGGCGGCGGCAACTGGAAGCAGGCGCCCGTCCTCTCCTCGGCAACGTTGTAGACGGCGTACCCTTCGCACCTTGGGCCCGTCCAGCGGAGCGCGATGCTGAGGCCGTCAGGCGACCAACTGGGGTTGCTGAACCAGCCCAGCCCATCGTCGTAGGGTATGAGCAGGCGCCCGTTGGCCCCGTCGCTGTCCACCAGGCGCAGGCCGTCGCCGGCGCAGTCGTACTGCACCTCTATCGCCTGCCCCTCCTGGAGGACTTGGCCTTGATAGCTGAAGCAGACGAAGGCCAACTGGCTGCCGTCAGGGCTAAAGTGGGGCGGCTGCATGTAGCAACCAGGGGGCCCCAGGACTACGTCCTGGCCCGTGTCGAGACGGCGGAGGCGCGGCTCGGCCCCCTCGTCCATGCAGCCGATCCCGTCGAAGACGCCCAGATAGGACAGGGCAGCCCCGTCCGGCGACCACTCGGCAGCCATGCCGGGGAACTCAGCGATCACCTGCCCGGAGAGGTCAACGATGCGGGTGAGGTGGGAGGCGCCGCCCTCGGCGCTCCAGCTTCCGTCAGTGTAGGAAAGCCGGTCGCCGGAAGGCGACCAAGCCAGATAGTGGAAGTAGTGGTTGTCGCCGGGCCTGGGTACCAGCGAACGCGCCTCGCTGCCGTCGGCGCGCATCAGCCAGATGCCGCCATCGCGGCCGAGGTAGGCGATGAGGCCGGCGTCGGCCAGTTCGGGCCGTTGGGGCCAGGGGAAGCCGCCCGCGTGGTGGAAGACCAGCCAGTCCTCAGCGGCCCAACCCTGGCCCAGGATGCGCCACCACCAATGGCCATCGGCGAAGACCGGCGCGGGCTGGCCCGCGGTCCCATCCATGAGCCGCCCCACGAAGCCGTCGGGCAGGCAGTTCAGCACCACGACCTCCGGGTCGGGCCCAGCCAGCCCCGGCTGCATACGCACGTTGAGGCAGGAGCCGGTGCCGCTGACCTGGACCCAATCGCCGGGCTTCAGCGGTCCCTCGTGGGGCGGGGGTGCAGGCGTGGGCGACGGCCAGGGGGCAGGCGGCGGCAGTAACGGCTCGGGCGTCGGCTCAGCGGATGGCGCCGGAAGGTCGCTCGCCACAGGCGAGACGGACGGGCTCGGCGAGGGCTCGGCGTCAGCCTGGCTGGACGACGGTGAGGGCGAGGCGGTTGAGGGAACGCCGCTGACCAGCACGAGGGCCGCGACCGGGAGGGCCAGCCAGGCGAGCCGCCGCATTTCTCATCACCTAACAACATAAGCGCGGCAGGGCGACCGGAGATACGGCCTGGAGGCCTCTTTTTCGGGCGAGAGGTGCTTGTGTGGTCATCTGGGCTCACCCTTCGACTACGCTCAGGGTTCGCAACAGAGTTGGAACGCCGATTCAGCCCTTCGACAAGCTCAGGGCGAACGGATCACGATACTTCCGATCATCATTGGCCATCGCATCAAGGACACCTAAGGCTTCGTTCTGCCTCCGGTGGCACGCGGTCCGC
This sequence comes from Chloroflexota bacterium, assembly GCA_016190405.1. The sequence goes on from JACPQO010000236.1 coordinate 2,188, forward strand.
CGGCGCTCCGCCGCGGCGCTTTAAAGCACCCCCGCCTGAAGGCGGGGGCATCGTCGCCACCCCGTCCCCCTCAGTCGTCGTCGCGTGCCGGCACCCGTTCGGCGGGCGCTACGCCGCGGCGGGCCTTCTTCGCCTCGCGCATGGGGCGGCCGGAGCCGCCGCGCCGCACCTGGATGACCTCTGCCATGATGGCCACGGCGATCTCCTCCGGCGTCTCGGCGCCGATGTCCAGGCCGATCGGCGTGTGGACGCGGGCCACCGCCTCGCGGTCGACGCCCTCATCGATCAGGTGCTGGAGGACAGCCCCCACGCGGCGGCGGGAGCCGATCATCCCCACGTAGACCGCCGAGGAGCCGACCACCTGGCGCAGGCTCACCTCGTCGTGCTTGTGGCCACGGGTAACGCAGACGACGTAGGTGTTGGCATCGATGGGGAAATCGCGCAGCGCCTCCACGAAGTCGCCGCAGATGACGCGCTCCGCCTCCGGGAAGCGGTCGCGGTTGGCGTAGTCGGGCCGATCGTCCACCACGGCCACCGAGAAGCCGCACAGGTCGCCGATGGCGGCCAGGGCCTTGCCGATGTGCCCGCCGCCCACGATGAGGAGGGTGGCCGGACGCTCGTGGACCTCCAGCATCATCTGGTACGCGGGCTGTGGCTCGCCGCCCGAGGCGGACTGCCGGCTGAGCCGCGATCCGTCGGGCGCCAGGTGGAGGGAGTAGACGCCGTGGCGCCGGAAGGCATCCGGGGCCTCTGCCTTCAGAGCGGCGTCGAGGCGCCCTCCGTCCAGCTCGCCCAAGGCGGAGCCGTCGGGCCGCACCAGCATCTTGTCGCCGACCGTCGCCAGCGGGTCCGGCGGCGCCGCCACCACGGTGGCCACCAGCACGGGCGGCCCTCCCTCCAGGGCGGCCATGATCTCGGCTGTGATACGAGACGACATTTCGACGCTCATGCACCGCATTATAGCGCCAGCATTTGTGACGGAGCCGCCCAGAGGCTTAGCGCGGCCTTGTTCCCTGTTCCTTGCACCTTGTTCCACGCCGTGGCGTCACACGTGGAACAGGATGTGCAGCACGTCGCCGTCCTGGACGGCGTACCCCTTCCCCTCCGTGCGCAGGGCGCCGTGCTTCTTCGCCTCGGCCAGGGAGCCCATCTCCATCAGCTTCTCCCAGGCGATCGCCTCGGCCCGGATGAAGCCGCGCTCCATATCGGTGTGGATGCGGCCGGCGGCCTGGAGGGCGGTGGTGCCGGCGGGCACCGGCCAGGCCCGGCACTCCTCGCCCACCGGCGTGTAGAAGGTGACCAGCCCCAGGACTTCCTGGGCCAGCCGCAGGACGCGCTGGGCCGGGGTGTCGCCGCCCTCCAGCTCGCGCCGGAACTCGGCCGCGTCCTCCGGCGACAGTTCGGCCAGCTCCGCCTCCAGCCTGGCGCACATGGCCGCGGCGGCCAGCCTCGCATCGCCGTAACGCGCCCGCAGGTCGGCTTCGATGGCAGCCGCGCCGGCGGCGTCGCTCTCGTCGATGTTCAGCAGGACCAGCAGCGGCTTCAGGGAGAGCAGCCCGTAGTTGGCCAGGCCCTTCAGGTCATCGGCGCTCCAGCTCTGCTCGCGCAGCGGCCGGTCCGACTCCAGGTGCTGGCGCACGCGCTGGAGCAGGTGCTGCTCCCGCTCGCCGGCCTCGCGCTCCCCCGGCCGGGCCGAACGGACGGTGATGTCCAGCTTCTCCAGACGCCGCTCCACGATGCCCAGGACGTGCAGGAGCAGCTCCGCCTCGAAGGCGGCGATGTCGCGGTGGGGGTCGACGCTCCCCTGGGGATGCGGCACATCGTCGCGGTGGAAGGCGCGCACCACGTGGATGAGGGCGTCGGCGCGGGCCAGCGACTCGGCGGCCTCACCCGAGGGGGCGGCGCCGCGCTCAAAGATGGGCGGCAGGTCGTGCAGGCGGAGCTCGGCGGCGGTGACCTTCTTGGCCCCCACCAGCGCCGCCAGCTTCTCCAGCCGCTCGTCGGGGATCCTTACGACGCCCAGGCGTTCGCCGCGCGTCGCCGCCTGGCCGTGGCCGGCGGTGAGGGCGTTGAAAACACTGGTCCTGCCGCACAGGGCTAGACCGACGATGGCCAGGTCCAAGGCAGATGCCTATCTGCCGACGAGGAGGCCGGAGCTGACATCAGCGCTGGGCGGCCCCTCGCCAGCAGCCCCAGCGTAAGAGGCGCGGCCTCGCTGGTCAAGGCGGCCCAGCGACCGCACTGACCGGTCGGTATTCTTTCGGCATCGCTGCCGCTATAATATGTTGCGTTAGTCTAAAGGTTGCCCTTGCGCAACCGGGAGGCGGGCCATGGTCACTGTACAGTTCAACCCCTTGGCGCCGGAGGTACACGCCAACCCCTATCCCCTGTACCGCCGCATGCGCGAGGAAGACCCCATCCACTGGAGCGAGATGATGGAATCCTGGATCCTGACCCGCTACCAGGACGTCGTGTTCGTCTTGACCGACCCCCGCTTCTCGGCCGACCGCCGCCAGGCGCGCAACCGCTTCGCCCAGATGGCCCAGCAGCAGGACCAGGAGTTCGGCCCGCTGGGGCGGACCCAGACGATGCTCGGCGCCGACCCGCCGCTGCACACCCGTCTGCGCCGTCTGGTCAGCAAGGCGTTCACCCCCCGCGCCGTGGAGAACCTGCGGCCCCGCATCCAGGAGATCGTGGACGAACTGCTGGAGCCCTGCCAGCGCTCCGGCCACCTGGAGATCATTCATGACCTGGCCTATCCGCTGCCGGTCATCGTCATCGCCGAGATGCTGGGGGTCGCACCGGAGCACCGGGCCGAGTTCAAGCGCTGGTCCGGCGACCTGGTGGCGACCCTGGGCGGGCCCTTCACGCCGCCGGAGGTGCTGGCCCGCGCCCGCCAGAGCATTGGCGAGCTGGCCGAGTACCTGCGCCGCGTCATCGCCGAGCGCCGCCGCCAGCCCCGCAGCGACCTCATCAGCGGCCTCATCGCCGCCGAAGAGCAGGGCCAGGTGTTGAGCGAGGACGAGATCCTGGCCAGCGCCACGCTGCTCCTGGTGGCCGGCAACGAGACCACCACCAACCTCATCGGCACCGGCATGCTGGCCCTACTGCGCAACCCCGACCAGCTCCGCCGCCTGCAGGAAGACCCCTCCCTGGGCCAGCCGGCCGTCGAGGAACTGCTGCGCTATGCCGGCCCCGTGCACGCCACGGCCAGAGTGGCCAAAGAGGCCCTGGAGATCGGCGGCCGTGCCGTAAACGAAGGTCAGGTGGTCATGACGATCCTGGGGGCGGCCAACCGCGACCCGGCGCAGTTCCCGGACCCCGACACCCTGGACATCGCCCGCAGCCCCAACGAGCACGTGGCCTTCGGCGACGGCATCCACTTCTGCCTGGGAGCGCCTCTGGCCCGCGCCGAGGCCCAGACCGCCATTGGCACCCTGCTGCAACGTCTCCCCAACCTGCGCCTGGAGGTGGCGGAGCCGGAATGGGGTGGCACGTTCGTCATCCGCGGCGTCAAGGGCCTGCCGGTGAGTTTCTCTAGCCCGCCAGATCGCCGCGTCTGAAGCAATGTCGGCCGGAACGCGCGTCAAAGAGACGCGGTCAGGCCCGGCGCGCACGGCGATGGGCTCCGTGGCCGGCGGTCGCGGGCATCTCCACCCGCTCGTGGTGAGGCTCTCGAACCATGAGCGGGAAGTTGTGGCTCCGCTCGTCCTTCGAGAGCCTCAGGACGAGCGGGAATGGCCTCGTTGTGCTGCGTGAAGGCAGCCTGCTAACCCCCCATCACCCCCCTGAAAGCAATGCCGCCCGAGATGCTCTCTCAGGCGGCATTTTCAGGCCCTAAAAAGCATCACAGGAAAGCCTGCCGGGGACCTTCCTGTGACGAGCCCAAAAGGGAGGGTTTGGGACCAAAAGTATAGACGCGTTTCAGCGCCTGGCGTTACAACCGGTTATCGCTACCTCCGCCGCTATTCCCCATCTCGCATATATAGACGCGCCTCAGACCCGATCCGTTTCACTGCGCCGGCGCGCCGGTGCGCGAGCGGCCCGTCGGGCAAATCGACAGCAACGGGCATCCGCCACAGCGCGGTTCCCGACGGCAGACATCCTTGCCGTGACGGACGATCAGGGCGTGGTACTCGTTGAACAGCGGCGCGGCCGCCGGTAGCGCGTCCATGAACAGCCGCTGCCAGGCGTCGTAGGTATCGCGATCGGGCGTCAGCCCCAGGCGGGCGAACAGCCGCCGCGTATAGGCGTCGACGACGAAGACGGGCTGCCCGGCCGCGTACAGCAGGATCGAGTCCGCCGTCTCCGGGCCGATGCCGTGGGTGGCCAGCAGCAGCGGCCGCAGCTCCGCGGCGCGGGCGGCCAGCAGCCTGTCGAGATCGCCGCCGAAGCGGTCGAACAGCAGGGACACGAACGCCCGGAGCTTGCGCGCCTTAGCGTTGAAGTAGCCGCTGGGATAGACGAGCCGCGCCAGCCCGTCTTCGCGCAGGCGGCGCAGCCCCTGTGGCGACAGGGCGCCCGCTGCTTTCAGGTTGGCGATAGCCTTCTCCACGTTGGGCCAGGCCGCCGACTGCGTAAGGACCGCCCCCACGATCACCTCGAAGGGCGACTCGCCCGGCCACCAGTGCTGCGGCCCGTAGGCCGCGTACAGGCGCTCGTAGACGTCCATCAGGCGGTCCTTCAATCCGGACATCTCAGGTCCCACGCGGGGCGGCGGGCGGCGTACCCCCATCACCGTGCATCCGCGTCAATCCGTGCCTGTCCTGAGCGAAGCCGAAGGGGCCAAACCTCCGGGGCTGGGCGGGGCCCATCTGTGCCCGTCTGTGTCCATCTGTGGCTAATCGGACGCGGGGCTAGTCCCCGCTCCGCATCTGCGCCGCCCGCTCCATCACCCAGCCGGGCACCCGCGCCTCGGGTACGGCCTCGTAGTAGGGGATGTACGGCTTCACGTCCAGCACGGGCGTCCCATCTATGGCGTCCAGCCCGCGAACCCGCAGGACGTTACCCTTCACGGAGAGCAAGGGCGCCACGCTGACCAGTATGGGGTTGAAGCGGATCTGGCTGCGGGTGGCCAGGACGCCTTGCAGTGGGTTGGCGGGGTCATCGAGGGGATGGAGCCGGTGCTTGGAGCCGCGCACGTCATCGGGCACCAGGTGGGGCCAGAACAGCACCAGGATGTGGGAGTAGCCGTCGAGCCCCAGGAGGGCGTCGGCCAGCTCCGGCCGGATGACGATGCGGCACGTCACCTCGCTCCAGTCCCGCCAGTCGCCCGTCTCTTTGATTGAGCTGCGCACGACGCCGATGGGCCGGAGGGCGATCTCCGGTAGTAGGGGCGGTTCGGGAACCGCCCCTACTAGCCACCGCGACAGGAAGCGGCGGACGCGCTTCAGCATGGCGGGGGTAGAACCGAGAACCAAGAACCAAGAACCAGGTTGGCGCAAGTCAGCCCTTCGTTCTTGAACAACTCGATCTGTCATTGCGAGGGGCGAAGCGACGTGGCAATCTCGAATCTACAGACCATTATAGGCGGACCGCCCGGTCACCGCCCGCTCTGGCGGCGAGGCAGCGCGACCAGCAGCAGGACAAACGCCGCCAGGGCCGTGGCGCCCCCCAGGAAGAACGGCGCCGACGCGTCGATCTGGTCCCACATGACCCCGGCGATGACGCTGGAGAGCAGGACCATGCCACCCAGGGCGCCGGTGTACAGGCCCAGCGCCGTCGCCCGCGAGGCGGCCGGCACGAAGTCCGCCACGAAGGCCCGGCCCACGCCCTCGGTCAGGGCCATGTAGAAGCCGTAGACGGCGAACAGCGGCCAGGCCAGGGCGCCGCCACCGGCCAGCGCGAACCCCAGGTAGACCGCCGCGAACACCAGGAACCCCAGTCCGATGACGTTGCGCCGCCCCAGACGGTCGGAGGCGATGCCGGCCGGGGTGGCCAGCACGGCGTACACGGCGTTGAACCCGATGTAGGCGGAAACAACCTCCGTATTGGACAGCCCCAGGTCCTTGGAGCGGAGGATAAGGAAGACGTCGCTGGAGTTCCCCAGGGCGAACAGCAGGCTCACGCCCAGAAAGGCGTAGAAGCCGGCGCCCAGTTCGCGAAGCGGCACCCTCGCCTCCCGGCCGTCATCCGGGGCCGGCTTGTGTTCCCGCACCAGGGCCAGCAGGGCCACGCCGGCGGCGGCCGGGATCAGGGCCAGGACGAAGACGAGGCGGAAGTTGTCGTTGAAGGCGGCCAGCAGGCCCAGGCCGGCCGCCGGCCCGACGACGGCCCCCAGGGTGTCGGCGGCCCGGTGGAAGCCGAAGGCGCGGCCCCGCAGCTTCGCCGGCGTCGCGTCGGCGATTAGGGCGTCGCGGGGAGCCGTGCGCAGCCCCTTGCCCGCGCGGTCCAGGAAGCGCACCCCCAGGGCGGCCGGCCAGACGTGGGCCGCTGCCAGCAGCGGCTTGGCCGCCGCCGACAGCGCGTACCCCGCAACGACCAGCGGCTTGCGCGCCCGCCAGCGGTCGGACAGCCACCCGGAAGCCGTCTTGAGGACGGAGCTCGTGCTCTCGGCGAACCCCTCGATGAGCCCCACGGCAGCCAGCGGCGCCCCCAGCACCGACGTCAGGAACAGCGGCACCAGCGGGTAGATCGCCTCGCTGGAGATATCGGTCAGGAAGGAGACGATAGAGAGGATGAAGACGGGCCGGGTTACGCCAGGGATGGGGGAGTCCGGTACATCCGCCGTCGGGTCTGCCCGCTGCACGTCCTCTGCAGTCACACGCTTATTCGATGGGATCGCCGCCAGCGCGGCTGTTGCGCGGCAACGGTCAGTCCTCAGGGGGCGGGGCCAGTGCTCCCAGCGCGGCAATGAGTCCGGGCAACGCGTCGTGCACCGTAGCCCACACGATATCGCGGTTGATGCGCCGGTAGTCGTGGACCAGCCGGTGCCGCACGTATCCGCTCGCCTGCCTGGCAGCGATCAGCGTGTCCAGGATCAGGGACTGATCATCGGGCTGCATAGACGGTTTGGGCTGTGCCCAAAATGGCGCGGCGGCGAATCCAGTTCTTGCTCTCTTCGACGCCGGCACGGTCGATCAGGTCAACCTTCCGGCCGAAGACGACAGCGAGTTCGTCTTCCATATGCACGATGTCAAACAGATCCCACCGGACCGGCTCCTCGAACCGCACCAGCACGTCCACGTCGCTCTCCGGCCCAAAGTCATCACGGAGCACCGACCCGAACAGCGCGAATTCGGTGATCCGCCACTTGCGGCAGAACTCCGCAATCGCCTCGTCCGGCACCTCAAGCTTGCCGTCGATTCTCATGCCCTTATCCTAGCACCGGCGACTCCGGTACGTCCGCCGCAGCGTCTGCCCGCCGCACGTCCTCTGCAGTCACACGGCCATTCTATATCGGCCGCCCCAGCAAGTGGCGCAGGGTGACGAAGGCGCGCGCGAAGGCCGGCGAGTCGGGATAGTCGAACTTCAGGGTGACTTTGTCCAGCTCTTCCTCTTCAGGCAGGAACAGCTCCAAGCGGCAGCCCAGCAACGACCGCACCATCTCCAGCGAGGAGATATTGGCCACGGTGAACTCCTGCCATTCGACGCGGATGCCGGCGGATCTGGAGCCGCCAAACACCAGCACGCTTTGGTCGGTGACGACCAGAGCTGGGCCAAGTCCTTTCCCCTGAGACCCGCGGGCGGCCGCCGCCGCCACAACCTGTCCCCCGGCCCGCGATACGCCCTCCGCCAGGTGAGGATAGCGGGCCATCAGCTCCTCCCTGCCCTCGTCGTCCTGGCCGGCGACGGCAGTCTCTTCGGTGTAGAGACGCCGCACGCTAACGGACCCCGCGCTCAGAAAATGGCCCAGGAGGGCGGCCCCCTCCTCGAGGACCTCCTCGTACTGCCTGGGGAAGAGCAACGCGTACCGTTCCACCCCTTTGGCCGAGGCGATGGCGATCCCGAACTCCACAGCCGAGTTTCGCTGCTCCAGCCACACCGACTCCAATCGTTCCACCGCCGTCGCCTTCGCGACGTACCCCCAAGCCACCATGGTGGCGCCGGGCGGCAGGCTGTCCAGCATCGTCATCACTTGGCGGTCCGTGATGACCAGCAGGCCGCGGCGCAGCTTGTGGCGGCGCAGGGCGGCCAGCGCGCCCGGCGGCACGAACTCTGGGCGCTCCACAAAGAACAGGATGCGCTCATCCGGCAGCAATAGCTCCTCAACGTACCGCTGAAAGCGCAACGGCAGGCTGGGGATCAGGTACTCGGCCCAGGTATGCGGCTCTGCCTCCCCCTGCTGACCAGCAGCCGCGGCCGGCGGCCCAGTCGCCTTCCAGGCAGCGCCGGCGCGAACAGCGCTCTCCGCCTTCGCCTTGGCGCGCCAGTACGCCTCGGCGGCCTCCCGCACCAGGGGTGCGACCTCCTCCCCGGACAGCCAGCGGCCGAAGCCAGGTACCGAATGTTCTAGCAGATGACGTAGCTCAGCCGGCAGGCCGGCGACCTCCGGCGGCGCGTCCCAACTGGGGTCGACCGTTGGAACGCCTACCAGGCAGAGCTGCGTGCCATCTTCGACCGCGGACGCCATAGCGCCGACGACGCGGGCCTCCACTAGGCAGCCCGGAAAGGTGGGCGCGGTCACGAGCACGACGGCCTTTAGGGCCGCGCCGTCGACGCCCAGCGTGTTCGCTACGCGGCCCACTTCGAAGGGGCGCGCCGCTTCCGCCTGTAGATTGACCCCCGAAAGGCGGAAGGCCTGTCGGCGCTGGTCATAGGTGTACAGGTTGTGGCTGCCGGCCGGCTCCTCGACGATAACCTGGACCGTGATCTCGCCGGGCTCTGGGGTCGAGCCGCGGCCCTGTCTGCGCCTCGAGACCTGTGACCGCCCCTTCACGCCAGCCTCCCCAGGGACCTCAGCACCTCCAGCGCATAGTGGGTATATTCCAGCGTGGCGATACCGACCCGGGCTCGCGCGAAGCCGCCGGACGGCCTCTGACAGGCGCGCACAAAGTCGAGGGCCTTCTGCCGTTCGTCAATGCCCTCTCCCAGCGCCTCCAGCGCGCCGCTCAGCCAGCGGAGCCCCTCCATATACTGAATGCCCCCGGCCGCTTCACGTCCCTTCAGCCATGACACGGTCGATTGCACCGGCCAGCCTTCCACGCCCAGGCGGGCCAGGGTGACCACCGCATAGTAGGTGGAGGCCAGGGTCGACCCGAAGCCGCCGTCATGGTTGCGAAACGCCAGGACCGACTCCGCCAGGCGCGCGCGGTCCCCTTCGACGCCCAGATCGATGCATGACTCCAGCAGCAAGTGGGCCGCTTCCAAATCCGATGGCACCTCTACATACAGCGGCCGCGAGGAGGACATCGCGACGAAATTGGCGCTTCTGGACAGGCGCGCCGCCGACCGGCGCAGCGCCGCCCCCGGCAGGCTGAGCGCAGCCGCCAACTTGGCGAGGTAATAGAGGCCGTACGGACGGCGGGACGTCTCGCCGGTCACAGCCGCCCCGACCCATCTCGCCAGCGACTCGATCCGGCGTGGTTTCCGTCCCAGCAGCCGCAACGCCTCAACGGCATGATAGGTGTCCGCGGCGCCCGCTGGCGGCACCCGGGCGAAGAAATAGCCGCCGTCCGGCGTCCGGCATCGCTCGATGTAGGCAACTATCCGCTCCACCTCCAGCGGCACTGCTGTGGGGAGCACGGCTGCGGCAGCCATAAAGACTATCGCCTGCCCAAGCGCCGAAGCAGCGCCCCCAGCCGGCCCTTACTCTGGCCGGGGGCTTGCACGGGGGCCGACCCTTCATGGCTGGCCAGCCACTGCCTGAGCGCGTCCCGCTCCGCCCTGACAGCCCGTAGCTCGGCCCGCAGCTGCTCCTCGTCCTGTCTGAACTGCCTGAGTCGCTCGCCGGACCAGCGATTTTCCCTCTCCAGGCCGACGACGTTGAACTCCAGCGTCTGCTTCGCCTGCTGCAGGGTGAAGGCGCGGAACTTCATCACGGCGTACTTGCTGTGCATCTCCATCAGCTCGGCGGTCAGCCGCTCGACCTCCGCGGCCTGATGGGTGGCGTCGGTAGCCGCGCCGCGCAGACACTTCTCGCCCAGCAGATAGTAGACCCCGTTGGCGAAGATGATCTGGAGCCCCTCTTGCTCAGGCCAACCATTCTCCCCGATGAGGGCCCTGGCCTCGCTGAGGGTCTCCTCCAGCAGGGGCAGCTCGAAGGTGGCCACCTTGGCGCCCTTGAACAAGTCATCGCGCGGCTCCTGGCCCATATACCACCATCCTTCAGGTCCGGCCGGGCCGTCGGCGACAAAAAAGCCTCTGCCGGTCTCGGCCGGTAGAAGCTATCAGCCCTTTCAGGCGGTTGCGCGACGCTGGCGCCGTCGCCGGGCGAGCCTCATCGCCTCAGCACGAGCCAGCATAACATCGGCGGACCAGTCACGGCAACTGGAGAAGGGGACCGGGTAGCGTAACGTTCTGTGTGTAAAAAGGGCGAGGGGCGGACCCCCGTGTCCACCCTCGCACCACCATGCACCGTCGCCCCCGCACCACGCCCTCCCGCTCACCCTGAGCCGCGCCGCAGCGCAGCGGAGGCGCCAGTCGAAGGGCCGCCTTCGGAGGGAGCGAAGCCTGGGCCTGTCCATGACCCCATGGCGAGGAATCCGTTGTAGGTGAAAACCCCACCAGTTTGCCCTGCCCTGCCCGACAGACATGGCGATCCAGCGGCCTTAGCCTTAGTCTGTAAGCCTGCGGGGTTCCGCACCCTCTTAGGTGGCCCGCCCAAGACGTGGAGCCCGCGCAGGCTTCATCTTGGCGCTACCAAGACCCAAACCAGCCCGGTGGCAAAGAACAACCCCCGAGCGGGCCGTCGGGGCCAATCTGCGTCCTATCCGCGTCAATCGGAGCCTGTCCTGCCTCCCCGCCTTCGGAGGGAGCGCAGCCGAAGGGGCCAATCGCCCCCGGACGGGGCGGCGGGGCCAATCTGCGTTCATCCGCGCCAATCCGCGGCCAATTCATGGAGTGGGCGCGGAGACCTGTTCCCCTGTTCCCCTGTTCCCCTGTTCCTCCTGTTCTCCTGCTCTCCCATCCATCTGCGTTCATCCGCGTTAATCTGTGGCCAAATTCCTGTTCTGCCTCCGCTAACCGTCCTTCCCCAAATACGTTCAGATATGATAGAATATGCTTAGCGTCACGAACTACGTGACTCCCCCCTCAATGCCTAAGACCGCCGCCGCAAACAAATACACCGCTGCCGATATCCAGGTCCTGGAGGGGCTGGAGGCTGTCCGCCGCCGCCCCAGCATGTACATCGGCTCCACCGACGAGCGCGGCCTCCACCACCTCGTCTACGAGATCGTCGATAACTCCATCGACGAAGCCATGGCCGGCTTCTGCGACCGTATCGACGTGACGATCAAGGCCGACGGCAGCGTAGTCGTGACCGACAACGGCCGCGGCATCCCGATCGACGTCCACGCCCGCACCGGCAAATCGGCCCTGGAGACGGTGATGACCTACCTCCACGCCGGCGGCAAGTTCGACCACCAGGCTTACAAGGTCTCCGGTGGCCTGCACGGCGTGGGCGCCGCCGTGGTCAATGCCCTCTCCTCCCACATGTGGGTGGAAGTGCGACGCGAGGGCAAGGTCTACCGCCAAGAGTACGCGCGCGGCAAGCCCGCCACCGAGGTCACGGTCGTGGGCAACGGGGCCACGGGCACCGGCACCACCACCGGCTTCCTGGCCGACCGCGACATCTTTCAGGACACCGAGTTCGACTTCGACACCCTGGCCCAGCGCTTCCGCGAGATGGCCTTCCTGACCAAGGGGGTCTGGGTCCACTTCCGCGATGAGCGGGACGCCCGCCAGGTGAGCTACCACTTCGAAGGCGGCATCAAGTCCTTCGTCCAGCGCCTCAACAAGGACCGCGGCACCCTCCACGACCCCTTCTACATGGAGCGGCCGGCCGAGGGCAGCGTCGTCGAGATCGCCATCCAGTACAACGATAGCTTCACCGAATCCACCTTCTCCTTCGCCAACTGCATCCACACCATCGACGGCGGCACCCACCTCACCGGCTTCCGCGCCGCACTCACCCGCGTCCTCAACGACTACGCCCGCAAGAAGAAGATCATCAAGGACATCGACCCCAACCTCTCCGGCGAGGACGTCCGC
>JACPQO010000237.1 GCA_016190405.1 Chloroflexota bacterium
ACGTTATGCGGCTCCATGGGCTCCTTGCCGTACCCCTTGCGCTGGCCAAAGAGGAAGGCTGCGGCGAGGGCGGCGGCGCCGGCATTGATGTGGATGGCGGTGCCGCCGGCAAAGTCCAGGGCATTCACGCCGCTGGGGTCCAGGACTCCCAGCCAGCCCGTGCCGAAGACCCAGTGCGCGACCGGGTCGTAGACGAAGATCGACCAGGCCAGAATGAAGACCAGGAACGTGCTGAACTTGGCGCGCTCGGCGAAGGCGCCGGTGATGAGGGCCGGGGTGATGATGGCGAACATGGCCTGGAAGATCATGAACGCCTCGTGGGGAACCCCGGTGGCCGATGTATAGGGATCTGAGGGGGCGAGTCCGACGTCCTTCAGGCCGAAGTAGTCCAGGTTGCCGATGATCCCCCACTGGTCCGGCCCGAAGGCCAGGGAGTAGCCGATGACCACCCACTGCACGCCCACCAGCCCCACGACGATGAAGCTCTGCATGATGGTGGCCAGGGCATTCTTGCCGCGGGTGAACCCGGCGTAGAAGAAGCCCAACCCCGGGGTCATGATCATGACCAGTGCTGCCGCGGCCAGGACCCAAGCTGTATTCCCGCTGTCTATTTCAACCGGCATGACGAATAGTTACCCCCTATGAAAAAATGCTTGGGCACAAGCTATCACGAAGCGGCGCGCGGGATGTTACGGGCGTGTTACGCGGGAGTTAAAGCGATGTTACGGGGGAGGACACCCCCCATCGTCCCCGCCCCAGAGCAATAGAGCATAGAGCAAAGAGCAAGGGCCAACGATGCTCTAATGCTCTTTGCTCTATGCTCTTGGGGGCGGTCAGGGGGAGGCCCGAAAGCGGTAGCCCACGTTGCGCACCGTATCGATGAAGGTGTTGTGACGGTCCTCGATCTTGGAGCGCAGGCGGCGGATGTGCACGTCCACCGTGCGGGCGCCGCCGAAGAAGTCGTAGCCCCACACCTTGTTCAGCAGGGTCTCGCGGTTGATCACTCGGTCGCGGTTGGTGGCCAGGAAGCGCAGCAGTTCGTACTCCTTGAAGGTCAGCTCCACGGGCCGGCCGGCCACGTGGACGGTGTAGTTGGCCAGGTCCATGACCAGTTCGCCGCACTTCAGGATGTTCTTGTCGTCCACGCGGCTGCGACGCCAGAGCGCGAGCCGCACGCGGGCGCAGAGCTCGGCGGGGTCGGCGCCGGCCAGGATGAAGTCGTCGGGGCCCCTGGCGGGGTCGAAGGCCGCCACCTGCCCGGGCTGGATGATAGCGATGACCGCCGGCGAGTCGGCGGCGTGGGCGCCGTCCAGAAGGCGCTTGGCGGCGGCGTCCTCGCCCAGGCTGGCCAGGTCCAGCACGGCCGCATCGAAGCTCCCCTGGGCCGGCTCGGACGCCCCCGGCCCCTGCCGGGACACGTCGTAGCCGGTCCCTTCCAGCGCCCGGGCGTAGGGCTCGAGAGTTTCGTCGCCGAGGATGAGGATAGTGCGCATATCGGCCCGTCCGCCCAAGAGTATAGCAGTCGAGAGCGGCATAGAACGAGAACCCTAGAGCCACGGAACCAACCAGGGGCCATAAGGATGGTTCCATGGTCCTCTGGTCCAAGGGTTCCAGCGGAAGGGGGCCGTGGGGCAGCTCGGTCGGGTGCTAGAATGGAGCCGTGACCACAGAAGAGGCGGGCCACGCCGGCAACAGCCGCGACGGCCCTCAGCGAGAGGGCCCAAACGGCCGCAAGCCTCCCTGGCTGACGGTGCGCTTCCCGGGCGGCCCCAACTACCTGCGCCTGAAGTCGGTCATGCGCCGGGGCCGCCTGCACACCGTCTGTGAGGAGGCCCATTGCCCCAACGTCGGCGAGTGCTGGGAGGCCGGGACCGCCACCTTCATGATCCTGGGCGACACCTGCACCCGCGCCTGCGCCTTCTGCGCCATCAAGTCGGGCCGGCCGATCGGCCTCGACCGGCTGGAGCCGCTGCGGGTGGCCAACGCCGTTCGCCAGATGGGGCTGCGCCACGCCGTCGTCACCTCCGTCAACCGCGATGACCAGCCGGATGGGGGCGCCGCCATCTTCGCGGCCACCATCCGCTGGATCCGCAGGCTATCGCCCGGGACCAGCATCGAGGTGCTGGTGCCGGACTTCATGGGCAACTGGGACGCCCTGGCCACGGTGATGGACGCCCAGCCCGAGATCCTCAACCACAACACGGAGACTGTCCCCCGGCTGTACCGGCGGGTGCGGCACAAGGCCCGCTACGAGCGCTCGCTGGAGCTGCTGCGGCGGGCCAAAGAGCTGGACCCGCGCGCCGTCACCAAGAGCGGCCTGATGGTCGGCCTGGGGGAGACGAAGCACGAGCTGCTCCTGGTCGTGGCCGACCTGGTGGACGCCGGCTGCGATGCCCTCACCATCGGCCAGTACCTGCGACCCAGCGCCAAGCACGCGCCCCTGGTGCGCTACTACCACCCCGATGAGTTCGCCGAGCTGAAGGAGGCCGCCCTGCGGCTGGGCTTCAAGCACGTGGAGGCGGGGCCGCTGGTCCGCTCATCCTACCACGCGGAGCGCCAGGTGCCGGGGCTGGCCCCCCGGGGCGAAGCCACTTCCCCACCCGTGCAGGGCTGAAGCCCTGCAGCTACAACCTCAAACTCGCCCGCAGGGAGAGGGCGAGGGTGAGCGTGGCCGCCCCTAGGATTCCTGGATATCGATGCCGACGATGGCGTCGCCGACGGCGATGCAGTCGACGACCTCCATGCCCTGCGTGACCTGGCCGAATACCGTGTAGGCGCCGTTCAGGTGGGACGCCTGCCCCAGGGTGACAAACCACTGGCTGCCGCCGCTGTTAGGGTCCTGGCTGCGGGCCATGCCGACCACGCCGCGTACGAACGGCTCGGCGCTGGGCTCTAGCGGGATGCTGTAGCCGGGCCCGCCGCGGCCTGTCCCCGTCGGGTCGCCGCCCTGCACCACGAAGCCGGGCTCCACGCGGTGGAAGACGGTGCCGTCGAAGTAATGGTCCCGGGCCAGGAAGACGAAGCTGTTGACCGTCTCCAGGGCGATGTCCGGCCGCAGCTCGATGGTGAAGTCGCCGCGCACAGTCTTGACCACGGCCGAATACTTCTTGGCCGTATCGATGGTGCGGTCAGGTCGCGCCGGGTAGCTCTTCACGGTGGGTTTAGGCGCCGTCACCGACGGCGACGGGCAGGCGCGGGCCGGCGTCGCCGTGGCCGACACGGTCCTCGTGGCGCCGGGGGACGCCGGGCTGGGGGACGCCGTGCCGGGCGAGGCTGTGCGCGATACCGGCGCTTCGGTTTCGCTCGAACAGGCGATTGCTATGGCGACGATCACAGATAGCGCCAAAGGGAGCAGCACTCGATAGGGCATGCTGATGGTTCTCCTCCAAGCGGAAGGTCATGCGGCTATTATGGGCCAAGCCGGCGTTAGTGTCACGGTTGTAAGGGCCATGAGGGCCGGTTTAAGATGAGTTGGGAGCCAACGTAGCTCAGCGGTAGAGCAGCTGTTTCGTAAACAGCAGGTCCTCGGTTCGAATCCGAGCGTTGGCTCCAGTCGAGTTCCTCCCGCAACCCACCTCCTCGCAAACAGCACATCCTCGTTTCGCGCCCGGCCCACCCGCAGGCACAGTCGTACCCCTGTCGGGCGGACTTGTTAGCGCCAGCCAGCGACGCCTCCGGGCCTTATCTATTTGAGATATCTATATCAATCCCCCTGAGCCATAGGTACTACTCGCAAGGGGCCGAACGGCCCATACCGGGAGGCTGGCCGCGCTGG
>JACPQO010000002.1 GCA_016190405.1 Chloroflexota bacterium
GTTGAGGGCATGGTAGGTGGCCCCCCAGGCGGGCACGCGGGCCTGGAGCATCGTCCGCTCCTCGATGCGACAGCGGCCGTGGAGGGCGTCCGGCAGGCGTTCCAGCAGCTCCTGCGGGCTCAACTCGGCCAGGAAGCCGAGCCGCCCCATGTTCACGCCGAGGACGGGCACCGGGTGCGGGATCACGGTACGGGCGGCCCAGAGCATGGTGCCATCGCCGCCCAGGCAGATCAGCAGCTCGGTGCCGGCGACCAGCTCGGGCGTGGCCTTGTCGTCCCAGGCGGAGGTCTGCCAGACCTCCGCGACCTGGCCCGAAAGGAAAGGCCGCAGCCTTTCGGCCAGGTCGCGGGCGGCGACCCACCTTGGGTGAACGAAGATGCCAACCTTCTTCATGGCGAGGAAGGAAGAGGGAAGGAGGAAGAAGGTTGGAGGAGGAAGAAGAACTCGCGGTTGCCTGTCGGCCCCAGGAGCGGGGACGGCGTGAGGCCCAGGATGCGGAACCCGTTCTTCACACACCAGGCGGCGAAGCGACCGATGAGGGTGGCGTGCAGAAGGGGGTCTCGCACCACGCCGCCTCGGGACACCTCTTCCTTCTTCGCCTCGTACTGGGGCTTGAACAGGGCGATGATGGTGCCGCACGGAGCGCCCTGGAGGCCAGGCTTAAGCCTGGCCTTCGTGTCGAATGCGAGAAGCTCTCGCGCCACCGGCAGGACCAGGCGCAGCGAGATAAAGGATACGTCGGCGGTCACCAGGTCGACGGGCTCCGGCAACGCCTCCAAATGGCGCACGTTGACACCCTCCATGACGACCACGCGGGGGTCCCGACGGAGCCGGTAATCGAGCTGGCCACGGCCCACGTCGATGGCGTAGACGCGGGCGGCGCCGTGCTGAAGGAGGCAGTCCGTAAAGCCGCCGCTGGAGGCGCCGATGTCGGCGGCGACGAGGCCGCTCACATCGATGCCAAAGGCCTCGAGGGCGTGCTCCAGCTTGTCGCCGCCGCGGCTGGCGTAGCGCTCCGGCTCCGCCACGGCCAGGTCGGCGGCCTCATCGACGAGGGTGCCGGCCTTGAGCACGGGCCTTCCCCCAACGGCGACGGAGCCGGCCATGACCAGGGCCCTGGCCATCTCCGGCGCCTCAGCCAGTCCGCGCTCCACCAGTAGCATATCCAGCCTCCGCTTGCCCATGGGCGAACCCCAGCATAGGGGCCGTGAGCGCGCCAAGTCAACCGAAGGGCGTACCGGAGCCACGGGCGACCACAGGGGGTCGCCCCTACAAGGACGTCAGATGCCCCGCCAGGGCCTCCGGCGCCGAGAAGAAGGGCGAGTGGCTGGTGTCCATGGAGATGACTCGCTGGCAGGGCGACGCCGTGTACATCCGCTTCTGCACCGAGGGGGAGATGGCCCGGTCCTGAAGGCACTCGATGTAGACGCGCGGTACCCGCCCGAAGTTCTCGGCAGTGGTGTGCACGGGCGTGGCGAAGGGGGCCGCGGCCTGTGGTACCAGCAGAGCTCTGGCCTGGGCCACATCCTTCTCGGAGCAATCGCCGTAGAAGACGTCTTTGAGGGCGTGTTCCTTGACCGTGGCGTAGCTCTGGTCAGACGCCATGATGAGATTAGGAAGGACCTGGGCCTCCGAGTCCCCCTGGGCGACCTCGAGCAGTGACTCGCCATTCCGCAAGAGGAAAGCGGTCAGGTAGACCAGGGTCTTGATCCGGCGCGGCCTCTGCTCGGCGGCCTGGGTAATCACCAGGCCGCCCATGCTGTGGCCGACGAGGACAACCGGCTCCGATTGGGCGTCCAGGACATCGCAGAGGCGGTCCGCGTAGGCCTGGAGGGTGATCTGGGCGATGGGCGTCTTGTCCGCGCCGTGCCCCGGCAGGTCGATGGCCAGCGCCTTGTGGCCACGCCCCTCCAGCAGAGGGACGACCTTCTGCCAGCACCAGGCTCCGTGCCAGGCCCCATGGATCAGGACGAACGTGGACATGGGCACCCCTTTCGTGGCAGAAGTCACCCGCCGCCAGCATACGACGGCGAAGGAGGAAGAGCGAAGACACCACGAAGACACAAAGGCACCAAGGGACGAATATCTCCGGAAGCTCTTGTCTTTGTGTCTTCGTGTCTTTGTGGTGGAAAAAGAAAGGAGCGAAGAAGCATGATCGCTTATCTTAGGAAGGCGCTAAAACTCGGGCAGGCTCGGGTCCCACCTAGGCAGTCTCGCCCTTGGCCTCGGCGCCCCACAGCTCCACGGCCTGCCCGGAGCGCGTGAGCAGGAGCGGCCGCCGGTGGCCCCGAATGGCCTCAGCGTCCACGATGCACTTCTTGACGTCGCCGCGGGAGGGGATTTCGTACATCACGTCCAGCAGGCAGTCCTCCAGGACGGTGCGCAGGCCGCGGGCGCCGGTCTTGTGGCGCAACGCCTCCTCGGCGGCGGCGTCCAAGGCGTCGGCGGTGAAGACGATCTCCACGCCGTCGATGGCGAAGAACTGCTCGAACTGCTTCACGAGGGCGTTCTTGGGCTCGGTCAGGATGCGGATGAGGGCGTCCTTGTCCAGCGATTGCAGAGAGACCATGACCGGGATACGGCCTACGAACTCGGGGATCAGCCCGTACTGGAGCAGGTCGTCGTGCATGACGTGGGCCAGGAGTTCGTCGGCGGTCTTGGTCGGGTCCCGCTCGGGGGTGGCGCGGAACCCCATGGCGCGGGTGCCCTTGCCGATGCGCTTGTCGATGACGGCGTCGAGGCCCTGGAAGGCGCCGCCGCAGATGA
>JACPQO010000238.1 GCA_016190405.1 Chloroflexota bacterium
ATGTACACGGACCCGACCCGCATCCACGCCACCGATCCCGGCCACGTACGAGGCAACCCCGTCTTCGTCTACCACGACGCCTTCAACGACGACAAGGAGGAGGTGGAGGAGCTGAAGCGCCGCTACCGCCGCGGCAAGGTAGGCGACGTGGAAGTGAAGCGGAAGCTGGCAGCCGCGCTCAACCGCTTCCTGGACCCCATCCGCGAGCGGCGGGCCCGGTTCGCGGCCCAGCCGGGGCTGGTGGACGAGATCATCCGCGAGGGCTCCGCTCGGGCGCGGGAGGAGTGCCGGCGCACCCTGGCCGAGGCGCGGGAAGCGATGGGGCTGACGTACTTTCGGGAGATGGAGTGATGCGGGAAGAGAACCAAGAACCTAGAACCAAGAACCAGCCGAGCACAAACCAACAAACCAAAAACCAACAAACCTACAATTTCCGAAAGCTGGACGTTTGGCAACGGGCTCAGGCGCTAACCCTGCACATCATCGCGACCTTGAAGCCTTTGCCGAACGACGTGGTCGTGTCCACCATCAGCAGGCAATTGATTGCGTCGTCAGGATCCATTGCCGCGAACATAGCCGAGGGACTTGGCCGTTTCTCGCCGGCCGCCTACAAAAATCACCTTCAGATAGCCAAGGGATCGGCATGCGAGACGGACAGTTGGCTGCATCTTCTGCGGGAGGCGGGATACCTGAGCGCGGAGGTGGAAGGGCAGCTACACAGGGAGTGCCTCGACCTTGTGGCCATCCTGACCAGCAAGATACATGACTTGGGCAGTGCTGGAGCGCCAGCGACAGGGCTTGCGTGTCAAGGAGGAATCCCAGAGTTACGACATCGAAGACCCCGTTGGGCCGTAGGTTTTGCTGGTTTGTAGGTTTGTTGGTTTGAGGTAGCCGCCATGCACACACCCTCACTGCCCGAAATCCAGGCCCTGGCCCGCCAGACCGACGCCAACCTGGCGCCGGTGTACCGGGACGTCCCCGCCGACCTGGAGACGCCTGTCTCGGCGTACCTGAAGGTGGCGCGCGGCGACCACTCCTTCCTGCTGGAATCGGTGGAGGGCGGCGAACGGCTGGCCCGCTACAGCTTCATCGGCACGGAGCCGTACCGCATCCTGCGCGGCGGCCCCTACGCCCACCCCTGGGACGGCAGCGACCCCCTGCGGGACATCGAGGCGGAGATGTCGCGCTTCCGGCTGGCCGTGCCCGAGGGCTCGGGCCGCGGGCCGTCCGACCTGCCGCGCTTCACCGGCGGCGCCGTGGGCTTCCTGGCCTACGAGACGGTCCGCCACTTCGAGCCGCGCGTGCCCATCGCCGAGGCGGACCCGCAAGGGCTGCCGGAGGCGCTGTTCATGTTCGTGGACGCCATCCTGGTGTTCGACCACCTGAAGCACACGATCAAGGTCGTGGCCCACTGCCGGCTGGACGGCGAGATCGAGGCGTCCTACCGGCAGGCGTGCTGGCGGATCGACGAGCTGGTGCAGCGGCTGGCCCGGCCGCTGCCCGCGCTGCCGTACCCCATCGAAGCGGGCCCGGCGCTGGACGAGCCGGCGCAATCCAACACGACCCGCGAGGAGTACATGCGGAACGTGGAGCGGTCGAAGCGCTACATTGTGGCCGGCGACATCTTCCAGGTGGTGCCTTCGCAGCGGCTGTACCGGCACACCAGCGCGCACCCCTTCTCCGTTTACCGGGCGCTGCGGACCGTGAATCCCTCGCCGTACATGTACTACCTGGCCATGGGCGATGCCCACATCGTAGGCGCCTCGCCGGAGATGCTGGTGCGGGTGGAGGAGGGCCGGGTGGAGACGCACCCCATTGCCGGGACCAGGCGACGGGGCGCCAGCTCCGACGAAGACGCGGCCCTGGAGGAGGAGCTGCTGGGCGACGAGAAGGAGCGGGCGGAGCACGTGATGCTGGTGGACCTGGGCCGCAACGACATCGGCCGGGTGAGCCAGCCGGGGACGGTGCGGGTGACTCAGTTCATGGAGGTGGAACGGTACTCGCACGTGATGCACCTGGTATCGCACGTGACCGGCCGGCTGCGCGGCGGGTTGAGCGCCTACGACGCCCTGCGTGCCTGCTTCCCGGCGGGCACTGTATCGGGCGCGCCCAAGATCCGGGCCATGGAGATCATCGCCGAGCTGGAGAAGGACCGGCGCGGCCCCTACGCCGGCGCCGTGGGCTACTTCGACTACTCCGGGAACATGGACACCGCCATCACGATCCGGACCATCGTCATGAAGGACGGCGTGGCGCACGTCCAGGCCGGCGGCGGCGTGGTGTACGACAGCGTGCCGGAGCTGGAGTACGAGGAGTCGCTGAACAAGGCCCGGGCGCTGATGGTGGCGATCGACACGGCGGAGGCGACGGAGGAGGCGGTGCCCACGGGTAGCCTGGGGTATTGAGGGGCCGGAAGTAGGAGGTTGGAAGTTGGAGGTTGGAAGTGCTACTGCTCATCGATAACTACGACAGCTTCACGTACAACCTGTACCAGTACCTGTGCGAGCTGGGGGCGGACGTGCAGGTGGTGCGCAACGACCAGGCGACGCTGGAGGAGATCGAGGCGCTGGCACCGGAGCGGATCGTGATCTCGCCGGGGCCGTGCACGCCCAAGGAGGCGGGGATCAGCGTGCCCCTGGTGCGCCACTTCGCCGGGCGGCTGCCGATCCTGGGCGTGTGCCTCGGGCACCAGGCCATCGGCGAGGCGTTCGGTGGCGTCGTGGCTGGGGCGGGCGAGATCCTGCACGGGAAGACGTCGCTGATCCACCACAAGGGTGCGGGCGTCCTGCGTGGGCTGCCCGACCCGTTTGAGGCCACGCGCTACCACTCGCTGGCGATCCAACGGGAGGGGTTCCCGGACGACGAGCTGGAGGTGACGGCGGAGACGGACAGCGGGGTGATCATGGCGGTGCGTCACAAGCGGCACGCCATCGAGGGGGTGCAGTTCCACCCGGAGTCGATCCTGACGTCGGTGGGGCACGACCTGCTGCGGAACTTCCTGGAGATATGATGACGTAGATGCTGAGAGATGAATTCGACGAAATCTTAAAAGGACTTGAGTCTCAGACCGTGGAGTTCAAGACATCTCCTGCTGAGCAATCGGCAGGTATTCAAACTATGGTAGCCTTTGCCAATTCCCAGGGCGGCAAAGTCTTTTTCGGCGTGAAGGATGATGGTACGGTCGTCGGCGTGGACATGGGCAAGAATACTTTGGAGAATCTGTCGACTGCGATTAGGGATCACACGTATCCGTCGCTACCTGTTGATTCTATTGAAGAGATCGACTTCGACGGCAAGAAGGTAGTCCTAGTGGAATGCCCCAGCGACGTGCCACCGGTCGTGGGCGTCTACCTTTGTTCAACCAGTTCCATTCCGCTGGATCAACCTGTTGATGTACACAATCTGCAGGCCTATCGGCGGGTCGGAAAAAGCACTCTGCAAGAGGACTTTATGCGCCTTCGAAAGCCCCAGCCCTCAGATCCGAGGTTGCGTTTGTCGCTGTTCCAGGGCTCCGTATACATAGACTCTCCCGGTGAGGGAGAGATCACTGGTCGCGCTTGGATTGAGGAGAATTCCGCTACCGCGCACAGCATCTCTTTCCATCTGGATGCCCTCGACCAGCAGAGTCCTGATACCTATGCAGACATCCCATATCCTGCCGGGGGCGCCTTCATTGATAGGGTTCCACTTGTCAATGCCGCCCTGTTCCAATTCACAAACGTCGGTCTGACCAGTCTTCCTGCGCAGATCACAGTAAGCGTCCGTTATAGTGATGACTGGGGTTTGATCTGGGAGGCATCCCGCCGCATCCTCCCACGAATCAAGGGAATGAACTTGTTGCTGGTAGATTCAGGGAACTTCAGGCGGCGGATCGTCTGCTTCCCGCCAAAAGCAAATCGAGGGGTAACACCATGATCCGCGAAGCGCTTGACGCCATCGTGAACCAGGGGCGCGACCTGAGCGAGGAAGAGGCCGCCGGCGCCATGGGGGAGATCATGGCCGGCGAGGCGACCCCGGCCCAGATCGGGGCGCTCCTGATCGCCCTGCGCATGAAGGGGGAGACGGTGGAGGAGATCGCCGGCATGGCGCGGGTGATGCGGGAGCACGCGCTGCGGGTGGAGGTGGACGGCCCGCTGGTGGACACCTGCGGCACGGGCGGCGACGCGCGTGGGACGTTCAACGTCTCCACGGCGGCGGCGTTCGTGGCGGCGGGGGCGGGCGCACGGGTGGCCAAGCACGGCAACCGGGCCATGAGCAGCGCCTGCGGCTCGGCGGACGTGCTGGAGGCGCTGGGGGCGAAGATCGACCTGTCGCCGGAGCAGGTGGCGCGCTGTATCCGCGAGACGGGGTTCGGGTTCATGTTCGCGCAGTCGTTCCACCCGGCGATGAAGCACGCCGCAGGCCCGCGGCGGGAGCTGGGGGTGCGGACGGTGTTCAACATCCTGGGCCCGCTGACCAACCCCGCCGGGGCGAAGGCGCAGCTCCTGGGGGTGCCGCGGCCGGAGCTGGCGCCGAAGATGGCCGCCGTCCTCCAGCGGCTGAGCTGCTCGCACGCGCTGGTGGTGCACGGCGAGGACGGCCTGGACGAGCTATCGCTGAGCGGGCCATCGACGGTCCACGAGGTACGGGGCGAGACGATACGCCAGTACAGCGTGTCGCCGGAGGAGTTGGGCCTGCGACGGGCGCCGCTGGAGGCGTTGCGCGGCGGGACGCCCGAGGAGAACGCGACCGCGCTGCGGGCGGTGCTGGGCGGCGAGCGTGGCCCGCTGCGCGACATCGTGGTGTTGAACGCGGCGGCGGCGCTGGTCGTGGCCGGACGGGCGAGCGACCTGCGGGACGGGGCGCGACAGGCCGAGCAGGCGCTCGACGGGGGCGCGGCGAGCGCGCTTCTCGAGCGGGCGCGCGAGGCCTCCCACAGATGAGCGCGAGCGTGCTCGGGCGCATCGTCGCGGCCACTCGCGAGCGCGTGCACCAGCGCAAGCGCGAGTTCCCGATCGAGCGCATCCTGGCCCAGGCGCCGACGCCGGGGGCGCGGCGTCCGTTCGGCGACGCGCTGCGCCAGGCGGACCGCGTGAACGTGATCGGGGAGTTCAAGCGCCGCTCGCCGTCGCGCGGCGTGATCCGCGAGGACCTGCACCCGGTCGCCGTGGCTCAGGCCTACGAGATCGCCGGTGCCGCGGCGCTCTCGGTGCTGACAGACGAGCCGTTCTTCGGGGGGCAGCTCCAGGACCTGCAGGAGGCGCGCGCGGCCACGCTGCTGCCGACGCTGCGCAAGGACTTCATCG
>JACPQO010000249.1 GCA_016190405.1 Chloroflexota bacterium
AACTTCTGGGGTCGGGTTACGCCGAAGGTGACTGGGTAATCGGCAACCACGTGATGGCCTCCTTTCCCGCTGGCAGGCTAGGCACAGGCGATAATACGACGGTGAGCGAGAGTTGTCCAGGGGGAGGCGGGGACAGGCTAGAGCCTGCCCTCCGCGTACCAGCGCCATCGCCGGAAGGCTAAAGCCTGCCCTTGGGCGGGAATTCCAGCGGGAAGTCCTGGAAGGCGCGGGAGGGGGTGGGGCCGGTCTGGCCCTGGTACTTGGAGCCCAGCTCCGGCGAGCCGTAGGGCCTGTCGACGGGGGTGGACATGCGCAGGAAGCTGATCTGGGCGATGCGCATGCCGTAGTAGAGGGCGATGGGCATCTGCGACTGGTTGGAGAGCTCCAGGGTGAGGCGGCCGGTCCAGCCGGGGTCGACGTAGCCGGCGGTGGCGTGGACGAGCAGGCCCAGACGGCCCAGGGAGGACTTGCCGTCGACGCGGGCCACGATGTCGTCGGGGAGGGTGACGGTCTCCACGGTGGAGGCCAGGCAGAAGCTGCCGGGCTGGATGATGAAGGGCCGATCGTCTTCGATGGCGACAAGTTCCGTAAGGTCGTCCACGGGGTTCCGGACGTCGACGAAGGGGCGGCTGGTGGCACGAAAGACGCGAAACGCGCGGTCCAGGTGGAGGTCCACGGAGGCGGGCTGGATGCATTCCTCGTCCAGGGGATCGATGACGAGGCGGCCGGCGGCCAGCTCCTGCTTGATGGTGCGGTCGGATAGGACGGACATACCTTAAGGGTCAAGGGTCAGGGGTCAGGGGTCAAGGGGAAAGAGTAGGAAGTAGGAAGTAGGAAGTAGGAGGTTGGAAGCCACCCACACCCAGCCCACACCCAGGGAGGGAGAGGGTTAGCCAGTGTAGGGGCGAGGCATGCCTCGCCCCTACGGTTGCGTTCGACCTTCGCCTACTGGATGGCGTAGGTGATGCTGACGTTGGCTATGAGCTGGACCTCGTTGGGCTGGCCTTCGGCGTAGGGCAAGCCACCCATCGGGTAAGGGCCGGCTGAGCTGGGATCACAGGGGTTGGGGCCGTAGAAGGAGTAGATGTAGTGGCTGGCGCCCAGGATAGCGCCGCGGCTGACGCCCAGTGCCTTGGCGAAGGAACTCCCGCGGGCGTCAGCGTCGTCCACGGCGGCCTGCATGGCGGCCAGTTCCAGGGCGTCGCAGTCGGAGACGGTGTAGGAGACGCTGTCGTACTGGAACTGGATGTTCTGGAGGCCGGCGGCAGCCTCGATAGCCGCCTGCCTGATGGCGCCCAGGTTGTCGACGTTGCCGACGGCGACGCGGAGGGTGGCGCTGCTGGAGTAGGGGTCGTAGTAGGGGCTGGCGATGAAGTCAATGTCGGCGCGGGCGACGCCCTGGGCGACGATGGCGTCGATGACCGGCTGGAGGTCGGCCTCCGTGATGGGCGCAATGGGCGCCGGCGTCTCGATGGGGGTGACGGGCGGGCTGCCGGGCTCGGTCTGTTCGTAGGGGTAGGGCAGCGGCACGGGGTAGGGCTTGATGCCGCCGTAGTAGATGCTGCCGAAGTTCAGCTCCAGGACGGCGCTGTCGGCCGGGACACTGGCGGAGCCGAAGCCCTGGACGGTGATGCCGGTCTGGCCGAACTGCTGGGCCGGGCTATAGACCGCACCGAAACCGAGGTCGCCTCCCTTGCCGCCGGTGGCGGCATAGGGCACAGCGACTGACGTGAATTCGGTGACGCTACCGCTGACGCTGTCCGCGGCGACCTCACGGGTCTGGGCCTGGTCCGTGGCGGAGCCGCCGGCGGCCAGGGCAGCGACGCTGAGCCCCTGCTGCACACGGACGGCGGGCCGGCCGCCGCCCCCGTCGCCCCCACCGACCGCCAGGACGGCGGCAACGAGGCCGGCGAAGGCCAGGAGGCCGACGGCCAGGGCCGAAGCGGCGATGATTCGTGGTCGCATGGTTGTCATCTCCTTTCGCTCGGTATAACGGAACAAGGCCTGGATTGGGTACGCTGCTGCGGGGAGCAGCCGGCCCCGATAGGGACCGCGAACTCTGCTTGAAAATCCCTCACGCGCACCTCCTATTCGATTCCGTAGGTGACTTGAACGCTGACGGTGATGTCGAGCTGTCCCGGCTGGATGGGGGTTTCGAGCTCGGCGGCGGCCGCGCCCGCCACGCCTCGGAAGATCGGTGAGGGGACGCCGCCGGAGGTCTCACTGATGGCGATGGGCTTGCCGAGGTCGACGCCGCCCAAATCGGCGAGCTGCTGGGCCTTGGCCTGGGCGTCGGCCATGGCGTCGGCGCGGGCGCCGGACAGGAGCGACGAGGGGTCGTCGACGGTGAAGGTGACGCCGCTGATCTGGAGGGGGTCGCCCACGGCGTCCACCGCCTCGTCGATGACCTCGGGGGCGCGGTCCAGCTCCCGCACCTTGACGGATACGGTGTTGGTGACACGGTAGCCGATGAGGCGGGGCGTGCGGCCGCTGGAGTAGTCGTATTCAGGGCTGAGGGAGAACTGGGTGGTCTTGATGTCCTTCTCGTCGATGCCGTTGGCCTTGAGGGAGTCCAGCAGCTTGTTCATGGCAGCGGCGGCCCGGTCGCGGGCGTCGCGGGCGGTGTCGGCCAGGACGGAGACGCCCAGGGAGAGGAGGGCGGTATCGGGCTCGGCGGTGATGGTGCCCTGGCCGGAGACGGTGATGCCCTGACCGGACCAGCCGTTCTCGCTGCCGGCCTGGAGGGCGGCGCCGGCAGGACCAGGAGCGGCGCCGGCGTCGCCGTCGCCGCCGCAGGCAGCGGCCAGGAGACCGAGTAGCGCAAGGAGCGAGATGATCAAGGCGCCGGTCTTCACTTTCATATCGTTATCCCCTTCTTCCGGCGTAGGCTAGGGCCTTGGGGGTGGCTGGACCCCCAGACAAACGGTCGGGCCTGCACGTTTCATATCGTCATCTCTTCCTGCCGGCGTAGGCTAGGGCCTGGGGGCGGCTAGACCCCAGGCTGAAGCCTGGGGCATCGAGGTTCGGCGCCCCCCGACAGGCGGTCGGGTCTCCACGTTTCATATCGTTATCCCCTTCTTCCGGCGTAGGCTAGGGCCACAATTCCCCCCAGGGTCAGGCCGAGTGCCAGGGCGAGGGCGATCTCGGCCGCGCGTAGGGCGTCGATGCTATCTTCTTCGCGGGCGGGGACAGTTTCGGCGGTCGGGTTGGCCTCCACGACGCCGGCCTCCGCGATGGAAGGCACCACTATTGTGCCGTCGGGCAGGATGCGGTACTCGCCGGGAAGGGGCGTGGTCCCGGGGCGGCCTGGAACGACGGTGGCGATAGGCGGCTCCGGCGTTGGGGAAGGCGCTGCCGCCTGTTTGGGTTCGGGGGTGAGGCCGGCCGCCGGGGTTTCCGTCTGCACAGCGCCGCCCGCTGCCGGGCCGCCAGCGGTGCCAGCGGCCGGGGAGGGGCCGGCCGACGTCACATCGTAGCTTTGAAAGACGTCTTCGGCGTTAGTAGCGGCGACGCGCTCCGATTCGCCCTGCACAGCCGATAGGTCCAGGGGCGCAGTTCGGGCGGCCTCCTGGCCGCCACCCCCGCCGCCGATGCCGCCGAGGTCGGCGATGAGAACGACGGCCAGGGCGAAGGCCAGGGCGACTCCGGCCAGCCGCAGCCCCGTGGTGAGGGCCTGAGCGGGCGCCACACGGGCCCCGGCCGCAGGTCGAGCGATGTGCTGGGGCGTGAGGGCGAAGGAGCGGGGGACCTCTTCCTGGGGCAGGTCACGGAGGGCGGCCACGGTGGCCCGCAGCTCCTCCAGGTGGCGGCGACAGCCGGCGCAGGACGCCAGGTGGGCCTCCAGGGCCCCGGCCTGGCGGGGATTGAGCTGCCCATCGATGGAGGCGGACAGACGGTCTCGGAAGCGGCGGTGTCGGTCGAAGCGCAGCATCAGGGTCCCTCACTAGATGGACGGAAGCGGGCGGGCAAAAGTTCCCCGCCGGCCAGGAGCAGGCTGCGCAGACGGGCGCGGGCGCGGTTGAGGCGGGACTTGACGGTGCCCAGAGAGACGCCGGTGACCCGGGCGATCTCGGCGTAGTCCAGCCCCTGGACGTCGCAGAGGATTACAGCTAAGCGCTGGTCGGGGGGCAGGGCGGCCAGGGCCTGCTGGAGGGCGCGCGCCAGCTCCAGCCGCTGGGCGTGCTCGTGCAGGGGCGGGCCCGGGTGGGGGAGGTCGAGGGGACGCTGGCCTGCGGCCGGGGCGTCCAGGGAGAGGGCGGGCCGGGAACGGCGGCGACGCAGCTCGTCGTAACAGGCGTTGGCGGCGATGCGGAAGAGCCAGGCGCGGAACCCGCCGCCGCGAAAGCGGTCGATGGCCCGGTAAGCGGCGATGAAGGCGTCCTGGGTGGCGTCCTCGGCGGCCTGGGGCGAGGCGAGCATGCGCAGGCAGAGGTTGTATACCGGCCGCTGGTAGTGTTCGACGAGGCGATTGAAGGCGTCGAGGTCGCCTTGGCGGCTGCGGGCGATGAGCTGGGACTCGTCGATTTGCATGTCGGACCGGCGGATCGGCAGGCCCATTCTAGCAGGGGACTGGCAACCGAAGTATGGAAAGGGGCGTCTATTCTCTCGACGGGGGCGGCGGCCTGATATAATCTGAGCAGTGCAGATGATGGAGCTTGGAGAGTCCGGCGAGGAGAGGCGTAAGAGGCGGCAGGCGGAGGGGCGGCAGGAACCGTCGTCGCGGTCGTTCTACGATCCCCTGATATCTCCCTGGGACGAGGCCCGGGCGCCGGCGTCCGGGGATTGGCCGCGCGTCGAAGAAGAACCGCTTTTCTCGTGGGGGCACGAAGCGGGCCTCGAGACGGGCCCCAGGGCGGGGCTGGCCTGGGAACCGGGGCTGCCGGCGCCCGTCTACGAGGAGCCATTGGGCGTCTGGCGTCCGGTGGCTTACCCGCCGTATCCGGGCGCCGAGGGGCTGAGCGAGCTACAGCGCCGCTTACGGGAAGGGACGATCACGGTCCCCCGGCCGCGCCGGCGCTGGGCGGTGACGGTCCGCGAGGTGGTGGAGACGCTGCTGCTGGCCCTGCTGATCTTCCTGGCGGTGCGGGCCTCGTTCCAGAACTTCCGGGTGGAGGGCGCCAGCATGGTGCCCAGCCTGGAGGACGGGGAGTACCTGATAGTCAACAAGCTGAGCTACGCGCAGCTGGACCTGAGCATCTTCAACTGGCTCCCCTTCTTCGACGCGGGGGACGATCCGGTGCACCATTTGTGGGCCGCGCCAGATCGCGGCGACGTAATAGTCTTTCGGGCGCCGACCAGCCCGGATCGCGACTTCATAAAGCGGATCATCGGCGTGCCGGGGGACACGATAGAGATAGTGCCCGACAAGACCCAGGTCCTGGTCAACGGAAACGCCATCGACGAGCCGTATATCCAGGGCACTACGACGTGCAGTCGCGGCTGCGGGCCATGGCCGGTGCCGCCGGCCAATAGCCCGGAGTCGATGAAGGCCTGCGGCTCGCCGGCCTGCTACTTCGTCATGGGGGACAACCGGCAGAACAGCAGCGACTCCCGCCAGGGGTGGCTGGTGCCGGAGGAGAACATCATCGGCAAGGCGCTGATCACCTACTGGCACAAGGGGGGGCCGGAGCTGAACCTGGCGCCCAACCATCCGGTGTCCCTGGCAGCCGAGGAGTAGGTTGAGAGCCGCCGGGACCTCCCAGGAGAGGGCACTGGCCCTGCTGCGACATTCCGGAGCGCTGATGGAAGGGCACTTCCAGCTCGCCTCGGGGAAGCACTCCGCGGACTATGTCGAGAAGTTCCGCCTCCTCCAATACCCGCAGCATACGGAAGTGCTCTGTGGCATGATTGCGGCGCGGTTCCGTGAGTCGCAGCCGCAGTTGGTGGCGGGCCCAACGACAGGCGGGATCATCATCAGCTACGAGGTGGCGCGGCTGCTAGGCGTGCGGGGCATCTTCGCGGAAAAGGGAGACGGCCCCGACGGGCAGGGGGGCCGTGCCTTCCAGCGGGGGTTCGAGATCGGCGCCGGAGAGCGGACGCTGATCGTGGACGACGTGCTGACCACGGGGGGCAGCCTGCGGGAGGTGGTGGAGGCCGTGCGCCGAGCCGGCGGAGAGCCGATAGGGCTGGGGGTGCTGGTGGACCGCAGCGGAGGCAAGGTCGGGCTGGGACTGCCGTTTTTCGCCTGCCTAACGCTGGAACTGCCCACGTACGAGGCGTCGCAGTGCCCGCTGTGCGCGGAGGGGGCGCCGCTGAAGGTGACGTAGGGACGGGGCGGAGAGCAAAGAGCATAGAGCATAGAGCAAAGAGCATAGAGCGAAGAGCAAAGGTGCTTTCGGAGCGGGAGAGGGCGTTCGTGGAGGGGCAGCGGGTGGCGCACCTGGCCACGGCGGACGCCGGGGGGCGGCCACACGTGGTGCCGGTGTGCTTCGTGTATATCGAGGGCGGCTTCTACACACCTATCGACGAGAAGCCGAAGCGGTCGGCACGGCTGAAGAGGCTGCGCAACATCGAAGAGAACCCCCGCGCGGCGCTGGTGTTCGACCGGTATGAAGAGGACTGGGGAAGGCTGGGCTGGGTGCTGGTGCGGGGCGCCGCCTCAACGCTGGGGGGCGGCGCGGAACACTCGCGGGCTTTGGCAGCGCTGAGGCAGAAGTACCCGCAGTACCGGTCGATGGCGTTGGAGGAAAAGCCGCTGATCCGGATCGAGGTGGAGAAGGTCTCGAGCTGGGGAAGGCTGGACTAGGCGGGAAGGCCTGCCACAAGTTGCGTGGCGAGCCTGAAGGTCATTAATGAATCAGTGGCCGGGAGGGCGTTCCGGCATTCGGCTGGATCATGGTTCGACAGGCTGACCATGAGCGACGAAAGCGCGGCTCCGATGCGGGCCCTTCGACCCATTCGACAGGCTCAGGGCAGGCAAGCTCAGGGCGAACGGGTCGTCGCACGTTATCGGGCCGCCACACGCCATCAATTGCTTTACGAGCACAAGGATGGCCTTCGGGGATGAAGAGGGGCAGCTAGTCGGGGATGGCGGTGGCGATGAGCCAGCCCAGGGCGAAGCAGATGGGGAAGGTGAGGACCCAGGCGGCGATGATGTTGTAGGCGATCCCCCAGCGCACGGCTGAGAGGCGGCGGGTGGCGCCCACGCCCATGATGGCGGAGCCGATGCTGTGGGTAGTGCTGAGGGGAATGCCGAAGCGGGCGGTGACGGTGAGGGTAGTGGCGGCGGCAGCCTCGGCGGCGAACCCCTGGTAGGTCTCCAGGTGGGTGACGCGCATGCCCCGAGTGCGGATGATGCGCCAGCCGCCGGCCAGGGTGCTGACGCCCATGGTGCCGGCGCCAAGGAGGATGACCCAGAG
>JACPQO010000245.1 GCA_016190405.1 Chloroflexota bacterium
CTGCCACCCCCACGCCCACACCCACCGGCCAGCAGACGGTCGAGATCGACCTCTCTGCTGGCTGGAACCTCATCTCCCTGCCGGTCTACCCCCCGGACCCCATGGCCCCGGCAACTGTACTGGCCTCTGTTGCCGGCATGCTGAACAGCGCCTGGGCCTATCAGGCCGCCGGCGGCCAGGCGGGCGGCGCCGCGGCCGCTACCTGGCTGAGCTACGATCCGGCGGTGCCGGCCTTCCTCAACACCCTCACCGCCATCGACGTAGCCATGGGCGTCTGGGTGAACATGAAGGAGGCGGCCACGCTGACGGCGACAGGGACGCCGCCGGGGACGACGGAGATCCCGGTCTACGAGGGCTGGAACTTCATCGGCTACCCCTCATCGCAGGCCCGCGATGTGCCGGACGTGCTGGCGGGCGTCTCCTACAACTCGGCCTGGGCGTATGACCCGTCGCTGGCGCCCAGCCCCTGGCAGAGCTACGACCCCAACGTGCCGGACTTCCTGAACACGCTCCAGCAGTTCGAGCCCGGTCGGGGTTACGCGCTGAACGCGCCCGGCCCGGGGACGATCACCATCCAGCCCTAGGAAGGGTGCGCGCCGCTGCTGGCCCGCGCCGCCTTCCGCTTCGACCTCTCCTCGCCTACGATAGGCTTGTTCCATGTTCCGTGTTCCTTGTTCCCCGGCGAGGGGCGGAGGCTAGGGGCCTGTGGACCTCGGCCTCCGCGATAAGGTAGCCGTCGTCGCCGGCGGCTCCCGCGGCATCGGCAAAGCCACCGCTCTGGCCCTGGCCGCCGAGGGCTGCCGCCTGGCCCTGGCCGCCCGCGGCGAGGAGGCCCTGCGCCAGGCCGCCGGCGAGGCCGAGGCCTGCGGAGTGCAGGCCGTCGCCGTCCCCGGCGACCTGACCCTGGCCGCCGACGCCCAGCGTCTCGTCGATGCCGCCGCTGCCCGCTTCGGTCGCATCGATATCCTGGTCAACAGCATCCACTTCTCGGCAGCCGGGGATGAAGATGCCGTCTGGCAGCAGTCGTTCGACACCCTCTTTTTGCCGGCGGCCCGCCTGACCCGCCTGGTCGTCCCCCACATGCGCAGGTCCAGCGGCGGCGCCGTGGTCCATCTGGCCTCCATCTGGGGCCGCGAGGCGGGCGGGCTGCCCGCCTACAACGCCATGAAGGCCGCCCTGATCAGCCACGCCAAGGCCATGGCCGTGCAACTGGCCCCCGACAACATCCGCGTGAACACAGTAGCCCCGGGCTCCATCAGCCACCCGGGCGGCTCCTGGTGGCGGCGCCAGCAGGAGGACCCGGGGGGAATGGCCCGCTTCGTGAAGGACAACATCCCCATGGGCCGCTTCGGCACCGCGGACGAGGTGGCCAGCGTCATCGTCTTCCTCTGCTCGCCCCGCGCCTCCTGGGTCACCGGCGCCTGTGTTCCCGTCGATGGCGGCCAGGGCCGCTCGAACGTCTGACAGGCAGCTCTCCTCCCTCCTTCCATCTTCCTCCTTCCTCGCTTACCATATAGCCCGCTATGCCCGAACGGCCGGACTCCACCCTCGCCGACCTGCGCGTCCTCGACCTCTCCGACGGCGTCGGGGGGGCCTACTGCACCAAGCTCTTCGCCGACTACGGCGCCGATGTCATCGTGCTGGAACCGCCCGGCGGCGGGCACCCGCTGCGCCGTCACGGCCCCTTTCCGGACGATATGCCCAACCGCGAGGCCGGCGCGCTCTGGCTGTACCTGGGCACCAGCAAGCGCAGCCTGACCCTGGACATCGCCTCGCCCACCGGCCGCCAGATCTTCCGTCGCCTGGTGGAGGAGACGAATGTCGTGGTGGTAAGCTCTCCGCCCGGCCGCATGGCTGCTCTCGGCTTCGACCTGGCGGCGCTACGGGCCATCAAGCGGCGTATCGTCCTCGTCTCCATAACCCCCTTCGGGCAGACGGGGCCCCGCGCCGGCTGGCGGGCCACGAACCTCGGCTCCTTCGCCTCCGGCGGCCTGATGTCGGTCACCGGCGATCCGGACCGCGAACCGCTGGTCAACGCCGGCTACCAGGCGCAGTACCAGGCCGGCCTCCAGGCCTTCGCCGCCGCCGCCACCGCTGCCTACAACGCCGACGCCCTGGAAGTGCCACAGCATGTCGACATTTCGGCCCAGGAGTGCATGGCCTCGGCCCTGGAGCTGTACCTGCCCTGGTGGGCCTATCTGAAGCGGGACATCTCCCAACGGCGGGGCAACGTGCTCTCCGCCATGGTCGGCATATTTCCCGCCGCCGACGGCTACATCGGCCTGCACATCATGCCCCGCAACTGGTCCTGGTTCGCCCGCGCCATCGGCCGCGACGACCTGGCGGAAGACCCCCGTTTCCAGACCCACTACTCCCGCCTCGAGCACAACGATGAGCTGGAGGCGATGGTCTACGCCTGGGCCGCCGGCCAGGGCGCCAGGGAGGCGTACCGCAGCGCCGGCGCTGCCCGCGCCCCCGTCGCCTTCGTCCACACCATGGGCGACCTTCTGGCGTCGGAGCAGCTGCGGGCCCGCGACTACTTCCAGGAGATCGACCACCCTGTGGCCGGGCGCCTCACCTACCCGGGCCCGCCCTTCCGCTTGTCCGACCTGGAGTGGAGGGCCGGGCGCGCCCCTCTCCAGGGTGAGCACAACAAGGAGGTCCTCTGCGGCGAGCTGGGCCTGGGGCGCCGCGAGCTGTCGCGCCTGCGCGCCGCGGGGGTGGCATAGCGTGGAGAGGAAGAAGGAAGTGGGAAGTAGGAAGAAGGGGCGACGCACTATCTCCTTCCTTCTTCCTCCTTCCCTCTTCCGGGGCCGGGCGAGGAGGGGCGGTTAGTGTTCCGCCTGCCCCTGCACGGCATCCGAATCCTGGACCTGACGATGGCCTGGGCCGGCCCCTACGCCACCCGACTGCTGGCCGACATGGGCGCCGAGGTCATCAAGATCGAGGCCACAGGCAACTGGGACCTCCTGCGCTCCATGACCGGCCAGCCGCCGGACCTGGAGCGCGTCTGGGACAAGTCCCCGATATTCAACCACATCAACCGCAACAAGTACGGCTGCGTCCTCGACCTGTCGATCCCCCATGGCCGCGAGCTCTTCCTGCGGCTGGTCGTGGTGTCCGATGTGGTCATCGAGAACTTCCGGGCGGACGTGATGGACAACCTGGGCCTGACCCCCGAGGCCCTCCATGAACGGAACCCGCAGGTCATCGTCGTCGCCATGCCCGGCCACGGCAAGAGCGGGCCGGAGCGCGACTTCATCGTCTACGGCACCACCGCCGAGCAGTTGGCCGGCCTCTGTCACCTGATGGGCTACCCCGGCGGCCCGCCGCAGAAGACCGGCATCAGCTACGGCGACCCCATAAACGGCATCGCCGCCGCCGGGGCCGTCGGCCTGGGCCTGTGGCACCGCCGCCGCAGCGGAAGGGGCCAGTACATCGAAGTGGCGCAGCGGGAGAACCTCATCAACCTCATCGGCGAGTATATCGTCGGCTACTCGATGAACCACGCCGAGCCACCGCGGCGGGGCAACCGGCATTCGTCTATGGCCCCCCACGGCTGCTATCCGTGCACCGGGGACGACCAATGGCTGACCATCGCCTGCGAGACCGACGGGCAGTTCGCGGCCCTCTGCGGCGTCATGGGCCGGCCCGAACTGACGACCGACCCCCGCTTTGCCGATGTGGTCAGCCGCCACCGCGACCAGGACGCCCTGGACCAGGCCATCGCCGCCTGGACGCGAGGAATGGAGAAGGAAGAGGCCGCGACGGCGTTGCAGGATGCAGGCGTTCCCGCCGTGCCGGTGCTCAGCGTGCCTGAGGTCTTCGCCGGCCCGCACCTGCGCTCGCGGGGCTTCTTCGAGACCATCGTGCATTCCGTGGCCGGCACCTGGGAGATCGAAGGCCCGCACTGGCGTATGAGCGAATCGCCGGCGCATATCCGCCTGCCCGCCCCCGCTTTCGGCGAGCACAACGACTATGTCTTCCGCGACCTGCTGGGCCTATCGGACGATGAGATCGTGGCTCTGGAAGGCGAGGGTATCACCGGCCGTGTTCCGGACTGGTCCGTGCACGAGTGAGCCACCCCGTCTGTGAGGGCCACAGGGCCGCATGATTGCCAGCCACCGTTACGTGCGCCCGTTCCGGTTTCACGGACTAGGTAAGTGTCGCCGCTCACGTGGTGTATCAACGCCTAACCATCGCCATAGTTCGACAGACCACCACCAGTCACGGCCGCTCCTTCATTCAGGCCCGATTGCCTCAATAGCCAGATCGAAGCACCCTTGCTCAATATGTGTGAGGCCTTGCGGCCATGGGTCACAAAATTCCTCCCAGACGTCGTCCCTGCATCCTGGTGCCACAAATCCATAACCGGTGTTCTCGTAGGTCTCAATGCACGCTTCCCTAATGTCAGCGGTACTAAACTCTCCGTCGCCAACCCTAATGCAGGACTGGTAGTTGAACCGCTCCAGCCCGTTGCCATACTGATTATGAATTTGCGAGCAGCTTGCTTCCCAGCTTGACAGTGGGCTGGTCGGCTCGGGTTGTGATGAACAGCCCAGTACCACAACGGCTAGAACAAGGGCCGCTGCCACGGCCCCGGTGCCCCAAACCCACGATGCTTCACGGCTTGGTCTCATGCTGAGGCTCCTTCCCAGCGAGCAGGGCGGCGGTTGTCGGGCAACGATTGACGTGAGAGCGCGTTGGCAGACTCTCTGCTCACGCCCCGCACTGGCGCATGAGCGAATCGCCGGCCCACAGCTCGGGCAAAAGACGCTCCGCTGTGACTTCGCTAGCACACTTGGAGCAGAACGGCATGGCTCATGCCTGGTGTTAGCACCGCGATTATACACCGGCGCCTCGCGCCGGTCGTATACTGGAAGCAGCGGAGGCTCGCCGTACAAGCCCTGGCGACAGACACAATGTCCATCATGCGCCGTTACTGGATCGTCGTCGCACTGTCCGCCATTCTGATTGTCGGAGGGGGGCTCTTTTTCGTCACCGAGTCAGCGAGGGACGGCTTCCTGCCCAATGCGCCAGAGGAACTATTGGGGGTTGCTCTGTCGGCTCTTGTGACCGTGTTCGTGGTGGAGCGGGCCATCACGTCCGCCGAGGAGCGCCGCAGGCTGCCGCTGAGTCAGACGATCCTCTGGCGCATACGTTTGCACTCGATGCACTGCATCACCCTCCTGGTGGCGCAGTGCGACCGGGACATAGCTCCCGCCAATGAGAGGCGCGACCATCAGGGGCGGCGCGAGCACGTACGGCATGCGATCCAGCAGCCGGATTGCTTCTCGCACCTGCAGACCGAGGAGCGGCAGAGCCTCTACGGGCAGATCAGGGCGAGCGCGGACGTTGTGAGGGACGAGCTATCGCATCACCAAGTCGTGTTCTCCTGGTATGCCGATCTGTATCGCGCCATCGTAGAGGTGGACTACCGGACGCTCGAATGGTCTGCCTACCGAGACGCGGAGTTGCAGCCCGACGTGACCGGCCAAGAGGAGAATCCGATCATCTGCGACGTCGCGCGGGCGTTCCTGGCCCTTGACGACCAGCTACAGAGGATTCCAACTGGCGAGTGAGCGAAGCGTTGGTCTAGGCTCTCATGAAAAGCATGGTGACACCCTCATCGCCGTCGGGCAACTGGATGACTATACTTGGTGGTGGTATACGGGGAGGTTGGCGAGGCGGACGGATTCGTCGTGACCGCATATCCGGTCAGGCGTCCGCCCGCAGGGAAGGTCATATGGAAACGATCCTCAAGCTAGATGACGAGCGCGGCGTCAACTGGGATTACGACGAAGAAGCCGACGTCCTCTACATCTCCTTTGGCTCTCCGCGTCCTGGTGTCGGGATAGATATGGGCGAAGGCCTCGTCATCATGCATGACGAGAAGTCAGGCGAGATCGTGGGAATCACGCTGATTGGCGCTCGCGATATGTTAGAGGCTCGAACGGGCCCCCGCGCGCCTGTCTCCCCCAAGTAGCCGGCGGTTACGCGCCATCTGTGGAGGTAGTGGCGTGAACCTATCGGGTGAGCCCCAGATCAGCAGTTCCGCCGGTATGCGGAACATTACTGCTGGTTGGTAAACGCGGAGAGTTCATAGAAGTCCCCCTATACCCCCGCCGTTACCCCTACCAGCCGTCCGATGCCGAAGGTCAGCGCCCCGGCCACGGCCCCCAGCGCCAGCTGCCGGGCGCCGCTGACCAGCGCGCTGCGCCCCGTGAACAGCGATAGGGAGGCGCCGACCGCGAACAGGGCGGCCCCAGCCAGGGCGCCGCTGGCCGCCACGAACGGCGCGCTGGCGTTGGCGCTGGCGAAGAAGGGGATCACCGGCATCAGCGCCCCCGCGGCGAAAGCCAGGAAGGAGCCGATGGCCGCCCCCCAGGGCGACCCCAGCTCCGACGGGTCCAGCCCCAGCTCCTCGCGGACCAGGGTGTTCAGCGCTATCTGCGGGTTCTCCATCAGCCGCGCCGCCATGGACTCGGCCTGCTCCTTCGGCAACCCTTTCGCCTGGTAGATCAACGCCAGCTCCCGCTCCTCTTCCTCCGGCGCGGCTTCCAGTTCACCCTTCTCCAGCTCGATCTGGCGCTCGAACAGCTCCCGCTGCGCCCGCATGGAGACGTACTCGCCGGCAGCCATGGAGAAGGCGCCGGCCAGCAATCCGGCGACGCCCGCCAGCAGCACGAACTTACCCTCCGTCTGCGCCCCCGCGAAGCCCATTACCAGCGACGTGTTGGACACCAGGCCGTCGCTGACCCCGAACACGCTGGCCCGCAGGGTGCCGCCGCCCCCTGTGCGGTGCCACGCCTCGCGCGCGGCGATGTCTGCTGCCGGCTCGATCGCCGGCCGCTGCAACCGCGCCAGAGTCCGGCCGTGCTCGCGCTCGTCGGGGGCGATGGCCTGCGCCGCCTCGTCCTGGGCCATGTACATCCCGTAGGCCCCGGCCTCCATGCCCCGCACGATCGCCAGCACGGACCTCGGGCCGAAGCGCCGGGCCAAGAAGCCGATGAGCCGGATGCGCAGGCTGGGACCGCGCTCCCTCGGCTCGACCCCGGCCTCCCGCAGCTTCTGCCGCCATACGTCGGCGTGCCGCTGCTCGACCGCCGCCAGTTGCTCGAAGATCGCCCTGCGCCCGGAATCGCGTTCCGCCTCGGCCAGCAGTTGGTAGACAGCGATGCCGTCGATCTCGTCGTCCAGGTTGGACTGGAAGCGGCGGAGGTCTTCAGGGCTGGCGGTCTGCGTTGGCTTCTGATTCGTGGTCATGCCAGTTTCATCATAGCGCGCTGGGAGAGCCGGCGAGATGCGCGAGTCGGGCCATCTCACAGGAGAGCCATCCGCGCCTGTCAATCCGTCTGACCCACCGCCCCCGTGCCTCCAGATTCCTTGGCGAAGATGCCATTGTGCCCTTCGGGACCATCTCGACGCTCAGAATGACTGGAGTGGCCCGCGGCTAGACATGGCTCAATGCACCCCCTTCGATCCAGACGACTTGGCCGGTCATGTACTCCGCCGCGTCCGAGGCGATATACACCACGGCGCCCGCTATCTCATCGGGGCGGGCCAGCCGCTTGTGCGGCAGGTAGCGCTCCATCTGCTGCCTGGCGTCTTCATCGGCCAGGAGGCCCATCCCCTCCGTCCAGCCGGCGCCGATAGCGTTGACCGTGATCCCGCTCTCGGCCCACTCCAGGGCCAGGGCGCGCGTCAGGTTGAGGACGGCGGCCTGGGTGGCGCAGTAGGCCGAGCCGTTGATCAGCCCCCGTTCGCCCAGGAC
>JACPQO010000027.1 GCA_016190405.1 Chloroflexota bacterium
CGTCGGAGGACGCGACCGAGCAGGCGAAGAAGCTGGTGCGGAAGGACCTGGGTCTGGACAAGCCCATCCTGGAGCAGTACTGGATATACCTGGGGGACCTCGCCCAGCTCGACCTTGGCGAGTCCTTCCAGGCGCGGGACGACGTGACGGAGGAGATCGGCAACCGGCTGGGGCCGTCGCTGGAGCTGGGGCTGCTCCAGATCATAGTGGCCCTGGTCGTCGCCGTACCTATCGGCATCATCTCGGCGATACGGCAGGACTCGATAGTCGACTACGTGTTGCGATTCGTGTCGATAGCGTTCTTGGGGATCCCCGTCTTCGTGCTAGCCGTGTTTGTGCTGCGGGGCTCCGCGATCTGGCTGGACTATACGCCTCCCCTTACGACGTACAAGGACCTGTTCCCGTTCCCGCCGTTTGAGACCGGCCGCGGCGTCGACGTCTGGACCAACCTTCAGATCATGTTCATGCCGGCGATCGTGGGCGGGCTGGGCACCGGCGCGATAATCATGCGCTTCCTCCGCTCGCAGATGCTGGAGGTGATGCGCCAGGACTACGTGCGCACCGCCTGGGCCAAGGGGCTAAGGGAGCGCGTCGTCGTCTTTCGCCACGCCCTCAAGAACGCCCTCATCCCGGTGCTCACAGTGATCGGCCTGATCCTGGGCGGCATCGTCAGCGGCAACGTAATCCTGGAGACCCTGTACGCCATCCCCGGCATAGGTTTCTACGCCACCGCCTCCATCGTTCAAGGCGATTATCCCGTGGTCCAGGGGATAGTCCTGGTGGTTGCCGTGGCCCTGGTGTTCGTCAACCTGCTGATAGATGTGGCCTACGCCTGGCTGGACCCAAGGATCCGCTACGGGTGAACTAGGAGCCCGGCATGTACCTGGAAGAACAGGTCCCAACGGCGGTCGCCGCTTCCGAGCTAGCGTGGGTGCTGCCCCGCCGCCCCGGCGCCCTGGAAACTGTCTGGCGCTTCATCCGGCGCAAGCCCCTGGGCGCCTTTGGCTTCCTCATCGTGTTCTTCCTCGTCGCCATGACCATCGGCGCGCCCACAGGGAAGTTTGGCATGCCCAGCCTGCCCTCGCGGCCCCTGGGATTCGAGCTGGGCAAGCCGTTCATGGCCCGCTATGAAGTCGAAAAGCAGTTCAATTACATCGATGCTGCGGGCCGGTCGCGCCTTAGTCAGTTCGAGGCGCCCAGCTGGGAGCACTGGCTGGGGACCGACAAGGGGGGCCGCGACACCTGGGCCCGCATCGTCTGGGGCGCCCGCCGCTCCCTGTTCGTCGGCCTGTGGGCCCTGGCCGTGGCTACCGCCGCCGGCACCGTCATCGGCGTCGTCTCGGGCTTCTTCCGCGGCTGGCTGGACACGGCCATGCAGCGGGTCATGGACGCCCTACAGTCCTTCCCCGCCTTGATTACTCTCATCCTCATCATCTCGATTAACCCCTTGACCAGCGGGCCCAGCCTCACTGTGGCCGCTTTTGCCCTCGGCTTCGTGGGCATTACCAGCGTCCAGCGCATCGTTCGCGGCGTCGTCCTGTCCACCCGCGAGCAACCGTATGTGGAGGCGGCGCGGGCTATCGGCGCCACCGACCTGCGCATCATGACTTATCACATACTGCCCAACATCACCGCTGCCATCATCGTCGTCTTCTCCATCGGCCTGGGGTCTGTCATCCTCGCCGAGGCCGCCCTGGGCTTCATCGTGCCTCAGTTCGTGCCTCAAGACCCCTCCTGGGGGCTTATGCTCAACGAGGGCCGTAGTGTCATGCTGGACCACCCTTCGCTGGCCCTCTTCTCCGGCTTGGCCATCGCGCTGGCTGTCCTGGGATTCAACCTGGCGGGCGACGCCCTGCGCGACGTCCTCGACCCGCGATTGCGCTTGGGCTAGAATGCTGAACCGTAGCACCCTTACTCGGCAGGGGAAAGGAGCGCTGACCTCATGAGCGAATCTACCTACTGGACGAAATTCTGGCGCCGGCGGCTCAGCCGGCGGCGGCTGCTGGCCGGCGCGGCCCTGACCGGCAGCGGCCTGGCCACGGCGGCCGTGGTGGGCTGCGGTGGCGGCGGCAACGAGACCGGGGGCACGCCCGGCGGCCCCACGACCACCGGTCCTGCCGCCACCGGCGGCCCCGAGGCCATCATCGACGCCCGGCGCGCCCTGTCCGCCGATAACAAGCTGCTGGAGCCGGGCGTCAGGGGCGGCACCCTGCGCTACATCGGCTACGACGCCGTGGTGCTGGACCGCTACGACCCCCACCAGACCCAGTTCGGCCCCATGTACGCCAACACCTCGGCTGTGTTCAGCAAGCTGTACATGTACAAGAGCCACGAGGAGCCCACCTGGGAGAACATCGTGCCGGACCTGGCGGAGGACGCCCCGGAGATGGTGGAGGACCCGCCGCTCACCTACACCATCAAGCTGCGCCGGGGCGTCAAGTTCCACGACAACGAGCGCATCCGCAGCCAGTTCCCCACCCTGGCCGGTCGCGAGCTGACGGCGGACGACGTGATCTTCAGCTTCGACCGGCAG
Organism: Chloroflexota bacterium; assembly: GCA_016190405.1. The sequence goes on from JACPQO010000027.1 coordinate 2,534, forward strand.
CGCAACCGGGAGAGTCCCCAGTGGCCCTTCTACTACCGCTCCAGCCAGTACGAGACCATCGACACCATCAAGAAGCTGGACGACTACACCATCCAGATCGTGACCAAGAGACCGGTGGCGCCCTTCTACCACTTCATGGCCGACACCAACGCCATGATCATCCCCAAGGAGATCGTGGACAAGGAGAAGGACACCGTCGATATCGGGACGGGCCCCACGCCTGAGCAGCGGATGATCGGCACCGGGCCCTTCATGTGGGACAAGCTCTCCTGGGGGATCGAGTACAAGGCGGTGCGCAACCCGACCTGGTTCGGCTGGAACGAGCCGGACCTGGGCCGCCCGTTTCTTGACGCCTATGCGGCCAACGGCCAGGGCCTCGACGATGCCAGCCTGGAGGCCTTCTTCCGCGAGAAGAAGATCGACGTGGCCGGGTTCGTCGATAACCCCAACTGGGTCTACAGCATCAAAGATGAGAAACCGGAGCTGCTCCTGTTCGAGGGTATCACCTCGGGCTGGGTCAACAGCCGCCTCAAGGTCTACTGTGACCCCTTTAAGGACCCGCGCGTGCGCAAGGCGCTGTACCTGGCCACGGACCGGCAACAGGTGGTGGACGTCGTCGGCAGCGGCACGTGGATCATGCAGGGGCCGGTGGGTGGCGCCATCAAGTACTGGGCGCTGCCCCAGGACGAACTGGAGAAGCTGCCCGGCTACCGTCAGACCCCGGCCGAGCGGGCCCAGGACATCGCTGAGGCCAAGCAGTTGCTCGACGCGGCTGGCAGCCCCGGCATGCCCGAGCTCTGGAATGCCGACATTCCGGCCTACATCCCCCGCTTCATGCCCGTTTGGTCGGAGACCATGAAGAACAACCTGGGCATCAGCGTCCGCACCCAGACCCAGCCCTACTCGCGCATCGCCGAGGGGCTGCTGCGCGGTTGCGACCAGATCGCCTGGGGCTGGGGCTTCGACAACGGCTGGATTGACCTCGACGACTGGGTCTACCCCTACTTCCACAGCCTTGGTTCCAAGAACTCCTTCGTGGACCAGAACGACCGGCTGGCCGGCAAGATCTGGGACGCCGACCTGGACGCCATGCTGGACGACCAACGGCAGGAGTTCGATGCCGAGCGCCGCAAGGAACTGGGGCGCGAGATCCAGTACTACATCCTGGGCCTGGACAAGAACGGCAAGCCGCTGGACCCCATCCCGCCGGCCGCCTATTCCCGCCTGGACTACGCCGCCCCGGCCGGCCCCGGCGTCTCCTGGCCGTACTACAAGAACAGGGTGTCCTTCCCCTGGTTCGGCAACAACCAGTGGATCGCCAACATCTGGCTGGACACCAGCGACCCCTCCTACCAGGGCCGTCCATCATGACCCATCGCCGCACCAGCGGCCGCACTGGGGGCGCACCCGCCTGGGGGGGCGCCCCCATCGCTTACCCTCGCCGGAAGGGAGGTGATGTTTTTGGTTCAGTCACCCTACTGGCAACGTCGGCGGGGCTACCCACCCGGCCGCCTTTGGCGCGCCTCCCTGTCGCGCAGGGCGCTACTGAAGGGCGTCGCCCTCGGCGGTGTCGGCCTGAGCGCCGCGGCTCTGGCCGGCTGCGGTTCTCAGGGCTCCCGCTCCAGCGGCGGCAGCTCCACGCCCCTGCCGGCCGCCGCC
>JACPQO010000244.1 GCA_016190405.1 Chloroflexota bacterium
GCGTGTTGGGGTCGGTCAGGTCGCCGGGCGTATGGGGGCCGGTGCGCACCGGCATGGTCAGGACGAGCGGGTCCAGGATCGGCACCGCCGGAGGGTCGGCGACGCTGAGGGTCCCGTGAACGGGGGCCAGGAGCTCCGGCCTAAAACCCGGGACGGCGAACGCCGTGGCCGTCGCCTGAGAAGAGAGACCTCCCGCGTCGGTAACCTGGAAGCCGATGCTGTAGGCGCCCGCGCCTTCCGTGTAGACGAAGGCGCTCCCGGTTACCCCATCGCTGTTGACGGCCGGGTTCGCGGGCGTGATGGGGTCCGTTCTGGCGCTGTCCCGGAAGAGCTGGGCGCCAACCGGGAACTGCACGATGCGCCCGGTCATGGACTCGGTGCTGTCGAAGTCCCCGAAGTCCACGTCGGTGTAGGGCAGGTTGAAGACCCTGGTGGTTCGCGGAGGGAACTGGATGTCGAAGCTCGTGGCCACAGGCGGGTCGTTGACCCCCACGCCGATGACGTTGATGGTCCGGCTGGGGCCGGCGAAGCCGTCGCGGTCAAACAGGTGGTACTGGTAGTTCAGGGGGTAGAAGGGGTCATAGAACGCGTTCGGGTAGAGGATCAGCCGCACCAGATACTGGGTGTTGAGGACGACGCAGCGGTTGGCGACGCAGGCGGAGCTACCGGCAGCGCCTAGGAAGTGGTTTGCGGGGTTGATGCCAGCAGCAGCGAGGGCATCAAGGAATGGTTGGGTCAGCTTGGAAACGGAGATCTGGTCCCCGGTGGTACCGTCCTCGTTCACCTGGTACAAAAGGCCGATGGGGTGTTCGGTCCCCGGGTCGAGAACCCTGGCAAAGAAGGGGTCCCCGTCGGGGTCGTAGCCGGTCAGGGTGATGTCCAGCGGCGTGTCCTCCACGATGAATAGGGGATTAGGGCCCGTAGCGACTGGTTGGTCAGGGACTCCCGTGACATTGACGGTGACGGTCTGCACAGCGGAGTCGCCCCCTGCCTCCGATGTCACGTAGTACTGGAAGGTCGTATAGGGAGACCCGAAACCGTCGGGCGCCGCCCGGTAGACTACGCGGCGGGAGAGGTCCGTCACCGGCGTGTTCGCCTCGGTGATCGGCGTGCCGTCGAACTGGGTCAGCGTCCCCAGCGCCGGCAGCGAGCTTATGGTCGCGGTGATCGCGCTCGCGGGGTTCTGGTCATCGGCGCCCTCCAGGGGAATGGCGCAATTCTGGTCCTCGACGCAGTCCGCGGATTCGGTTGTGGCCACAACCGTGGCATGGGCCGGAACGGGGGATAGGAGCCCGGCGATGAGCGCCGATGCGATCAGGAGGATGCCTGCCACGGCAGTCATGGCAGAACGTGGCCTCCGGAGATTCGAGTAGCGACACGATGGGCAGGCAGGCGGGGAGCGGAGGGCGGTGCCGCACTCTCCGCAAGACTTTATTCCCTCGGCGTTCCCATGGTCGCACGCCGGGGAGCGCATGGTGGCCTCGCCCCCGCTTTCTAGGGTCTGAGAGGTAACCGGAGGCTAAGTATAGCATTTTCCACCGCCGCGTGCCATGAGCCGCTGTCGGATCGACTTGCCCCACAGAAAATAGGCTTGGGATCGTCGTCTACGACGACGCGCACACCACCCCACTCGTCCCTGTACGGATAGTGGTTATCGTCTAGTTCGATTCCCCTCCGTCTCCACCAATTCGACAGGGACGTGGGCCGACGTTGTCGGCCCTCTCTCATTTCCGGACTCTGATTAGAGTTGGCCGGCGGCGCCGTCGCTTGCCGCTGACCTGTGAGACCCGCTAGGCCTTGACGTATTTCGCCGGGTCGGCGTCGAAGGCGTCCTTGCAGGCCGCGGCGCAGAAGTAATACGTCTTCCCGTCGTGGATCGAGGCGGCGGCGGCCTTGGCCGCCTCCACCGCCATGCCGCACACCGGGTCCTTCCCCGAAAGCAGCTCTTTGAGGCCTTCAACGTTTAGGCTGGCGCTGAACATCTACACTCCCCCAATTTAAGATTCTGACATTTCAAGTAAACTAGCCCGCAGCCGCCCTGTCAATCGGGCGGAGGGCCGATTTGGTGTGGGGTTTTGCCCCACGCCTCTCTCACAGCAGGGCCATCTCCTTCGCCGCCCGCGACAGCTCCTCCCGGAACTTGGGGTGGGCGATGCCGATGAGCGATCGCGCCCTCTCGGTGGTGGTGCTGCCGCGCATCTGGGCCGCGCCGTGCTCCGTGATCACGTAGTCCACATCGTAGCGCGTGGAGGTGACGACGGTGCCCCGTTCCAGGGCCGGCACGATGCGCGACCTGCTTTCGTCGGAGGTCGTGGAGTCCAGCACGATGATGGTCAGGGCGTCGTCCACCAGGGAGGCGCCCCGGAAGAAGTCCAACTGGCCGCCGACGCCGGCCACCTGGAAGCCGCCGATGGTCTCGGCGTTCACCTGGCCCAGCAGGTCCACCTGGAAGGCGGAGTTGATGCAGCGCAGCAGCCGGTTCTGGGCGATGACCCGCGGGTCCAGCGCCTCTGCCGAGGACATCACCAGCACGTCCGGGTTGCCGTCCACGAAGGCGTGGATCTTGCCGGACATGGCGGCGATGGTGCACACCACCTTGCCGGGATGGAGCGACTTCCTGGCCCCGCTGGCGATCCCCTTCTCCACCAGCTCGATGAGCCCCTCGTTCAGCACCTCCGTGTGGATGCCCAGGTCCCTCTTGTCCACCAGCAGGCTGACGGCGGCGTCGGGAACGCTGCCGATGCCCACCTGGATGGTGGCGCCGTCGGGGATGAGCGGGCTCAGGTGGACCGCGAAGGCGCCCGCGTACTCGGAGGCTATTCCCGGCGCGTCGCCGCCCGCCGGTGGGGCACCGGCCTCGATGGCGTAGGTGATCGCCTCGACCGGCACTTCAGCGCCGGAGTACGTGTAGGGCATGGAAGGGTCGATCTCGGCCAGCAGGGGCAGCGAGCGCTGGCGGGCCAGGCGTACCAGGTCCGGAGAGAAGCCGGCCGTCCAGCCGTAGCTGCACAGCCCGCGGCTGTCGGGTGGGGTAAGCCGCACCATGACCGCGCCCGGCCGGAAGCCGCTCGCGAACCAGCGGTGCGCCTGCGAGAACTGGATGGGGATGTACTCCACCAGCCCCTGCCTCATCAGCGGATAACTGACGGGTGTGGCGAAGCCGGTGATGACCCGGAAGCGCCCGTCGCGCCCGGCCAGGGATCCCCCTCCCGGCAGCAGCACGGCCGACACGACGGTGACGTCGCGGACGTCCTCGCGTTGGGACAGGGCGGCGCACAGGTCGCTGGGCTCGGTCAGGCTACAGGCCACCGTCATCCCCGGGGAGACGGCGCCCACGGCCTCTGCGGGGCTGACCAGCCGCCGACCGAACGCCGCCTTCCAGTCCATCAGTCCCGTTTCCCGATTCCCCCGCGTGGCGCCCCGATCGCCTGCGACGATCCGTTCGCCCTGAGCGAAGCCTGCCCTGAGCGGAGTCGAAGGGTCGAAGGGCATGCACCGGCGTTCCAACTCAGTAGCGAACCCTGAGCGAAGTCGAAGGGTGAGCCCAGGATGACGGAGCAGCGCCTCACGTTGGATGTCATCTCAGGCCACCAGCACTTCCGCCGTCCCGGCGATGACCTGCTCGTTGCGCTGATTCTGGCACCAGACGTCGAGGTGCAGGCGCCGCCTGTCTCCCTCCGGCTCGACGGCGCTCACCCGGCCGCGGGCGGTCACCGTGTCCCCGGCGAACACCGGCGCCCGGATTCGCACGTCCAGGATCGTGCCGGGCAGCGACTCGAAGCCGTACTCGTCGTAGAGCATCCGGAAGACGTAGCTCATGAACTGGACGCCGGCGGCGATAGCGGCAGGTAGGCCGGCGGCCATCGCCACCTCGTCGTCCGTGTGAATGTTCTTCTCCCCCTCCGGCTCGAACAGGACCATCTCCGCCATGGTCACCAAATAAGCGGCGGAGGCCAGCTCCGACCCTATCGCGATCACAGGCCCGGCCACTCAGCCCTCCTCCCGGCGGTACTGCAACACGCCCACGGTGCGGCCGCGGGCCAGGAGGCGGCCCCGGTCGTCCTCGGAGACCGTCTCGATGACGGTGTACTGGCGGCCACCCTTCTCGAACTTGTCCACCATGCGACCACGAACGGTCACCCGGGAGCCGATGATGGGCGGGTTGACGACCTCCAGGCGCTGGCCGGCGTGCACGGACTCCGAGATGTCGTAGCGGGCCTGGGCCAGACGGATGCCGTCGCTGGCCAGCAGGCTCACCGGGGCCAGCCGCAGGCCGCCCTGGGCCGGGTACGGCGACTGGTGGGTGGCCTGAAGATGCCGGCGCACCAGATTCTCGCTGACCTCGTACTCGACGCTGCCCAGGTCGGCGCCCAGGGGCACGTCCCGGAACGCCAGCTTGGCCTTGGGCCGATCGCTCTGGGACATCTAGAACCCGATCCGTGGCTCTATGCGGGGCCGCGGCCCGGCCTGTCCCTCCGCCTCGGCGTGAGGCGGGCGCCCTCCCAGGACGTGAGCGACGATATCGTCCAGGCGGGCGCCGGGGCGGAAGACGGCGTCGACGCCCAGCTCCTTGAACCGTGTGATGTCCCTCTGGGGTATGATCCCGCCCACCACTACCCGCACCTGGTCCAGCCCTCGCTCCGCCAGCAGCTCCATCAGGGGCGGGATGAGCATCATCGGCTCGCGGTCCATGATCCGGTAGCCGATGAAGTCCACGTCCTCCTGGATGGCCGCCTCCACGATGGCCTCCGTCTGGAGATAGCCGCCCAGGATCACCTCCACGCCGGCCTCCCGCAGGGCGCGGGCGATGATGTAGTAGCCGGTGGTGTGGCCCGGCGAATCGGCGACCAGGAGGAAGCGGACCTTGCGCTCGCTCACGGGGCGTCGCCTCAGTACAGCAGGCCGATGGCGAAGCCGCGGCGCTGTCGCAGCTCCTCCCAGCCGTGGACGCCGGCCAGCAGCTCGCTGATCTCGCCGATGCTCAGGTTCGCCTTCACCGCCTCGATCATGGGCGGCACGATGTTGCTCCTCTCGCTGTACGCCTTCACCAGGCGGGCCCTGGCCGCCTCCACCTGGCCCGGGTCGCGCTCCCGCTTGACCTTCTCCAGCCGGGCGATCTGCTTGTCCCGCCAGCCGGGGTCATATTCGAAGGAGTCGCCTGGCCGCAGCCCCAGCGCCTCTTCGTCCTCCTCCTCCATGCGGAAGCGGTTCACCCCCACGACGATGCGCTCTTCGGCGTCGACGGCGCGCTGGCGTTGGTAGCCCGCGTCGTGGGCTTCGTCAGACATGCGCTCCCAGGCCTTGTCGCCGGGCATCGCCTCCAGCTCCTCCAGCAGGGAGCGCACCTCCTGCTCGATCTGGTCGGTGAGGGCCTCGACGCAGTAGGAGCCGCCCAGGGGGTCGATGACGGCAGCGGCGTCGGTCTCGTGGAGTATGATGTGCTGGGTGCGCAGGGTGTAGGTGGCGGCGGCCTGAGTGGGTTTCGCCATCAACTCTTCGTAGGTGTTGAAGGACAGCGTTTGCGCTACTCCCAGGAC
>JACPQO010000248.1 GCA_016190405.1 Chloroflexota bacterium
GCGCAACGGCCTCACCGTCCGCACCCAGTCCGCCGTCGCCGTCACCGCCGTCGCCGAGCCCTACATCCGGCGCCGCGCCATCCGCCACCTGGAGAAGGGCCGCGTCGTCATCTTCGCCGCCGGCACCGGCAACCCCTTCATGACCACGGACACCGCCGCCGCTCTGCGCGCCATCGAGATCGATGCCGAGGTCCTCCTCATGGCCAAGAAGAACGTAGACGGCGTCTATGAGGCGGACCCCATCAAACAGCCCAACGCCCGCAAGTTCCACACCCTCTCCTACCTGGACGCCCTCAACCGGCGCCTTCAGGTCATGGACTCCACCGCCCTCTCCCTTTGCCTGGAGAACTCCCTGCCCATCATCGTCTTCGACCTGCGCGCCGTCCGTAGCATCGAGCGCGCTGCCTCCGGCCAGCACACCGGCACGATCGTCTCTGACGCCGAAACGACCCTGGAAGAGGCAACGCCCGCCAAGCCCCGTCCCTGAGGCGCCCATGCTGGAAGCGACCCTCCAAGAGGCCAAAGAGCGCATGCACAAGGCCATCGACGCCCTGCGCCGCGAGCTGGCCACCGTCCGCACCGGCCGCGCCAGCCCCGGCCTGGTGGAGCACCTGAAGGTCGAGTACTACGGCACCCCCACGCCGCTGAGCCAGCTGGCCACCATCACCACGCCGGACGCCCGGCTCATCGTGATCCAGCCCTGGGACCGGGGCGCCCTGGGCGCCGTGGAGAAGGCCATCCTCAAGTCCGACCTGGGCCTCAACCCGGCCAGCGACGGCACCGTCATCCGTCTGGCCATCCCGCCCCTGACCGAGGACCGGCGCCGCGAGCTGGCCAGGCACGTCCGCCACCGCGTTGAAGAGGCCCGCGTCGCCGTCCGCAACGTGCGCCGCGACCGCCATGAGCACCTGCGGCAGGCGGAGCACGAGCACGAGATCTCGCAGGACGACCTGCACCGCGCCGAAATCGAGCTGCAAAAGCTGACTGACGAGCAGATCCAGGAGATCGACAGCATCGGCGAAGAGAAAGAAGCTGACCTTCTCGCCTCCTGACCAACACCCCCGGCAACCCAATCGCCGTCGAAACGTTCTATACTTGTGATAACCATGGCCACTGCCCTCCGCGCCTTCCGACCGGCTTTAGCCCGGCCCCCTCTATTGCCCCTCTCCCAGGTACCCGACCACGTGGCCATCATCATGGACGGCAACGGCCGCTGGGCCCGCGCCCGCGGCCGCCCCCGCCTGGCCGGTCACCGCGCCGGCACCGAAAACCTCCGTCGCGTCATCGAACGTTTCGCCGACTACGGCGTCCGCCACCTCACCCTGTACGCCTTCTCCACGGAGAACTGGAGCCGCCCCCAGCGCGAAGTCCGCGGTCTCATGAGCATCCTCTCCCGGGTCATAAAGCGCGAGACCAAGCACTTCCACAAGAACGGCATCCGCCTCCTGCACATCGGCGACCTGGACGCCCTTGACGCCAAGCTCCAGCGACTGGTCCTGGACGCCATCGAACTCACCCGCAACAACGACCGCATGACCCTCACCATCGCCTTCAACTACGGCGGGCGGGCGGAAATCCTGGACGCCGTCCGCCGCATCGTCGCCGACGGCGTATCGCCAGAGCAGATCGACGAGTCCCTCTTCTCCGCCTACCTGGCCACCAGCGGCCGTCCCGACCCCGACCTCATCATCCGCACCGCCGGCGAGATGCGCGTCTCCAACTTCCTCCTCTGGCAGGGCGCCTACGCCGAGTTCTGCTTCACCCCCGTCTACTGGCCCGACTTTGACATCCACGATATCGACGAGGCGCTCCTGGCCTACAGCCAGCGCAAGCGCCGCTTCGGCGGCCTCCTCCGCGAGGACCTCGATCACCCTACACCTCTCCGCGGCGGCAAGAACGGCGGCCGTCCGGCCGCCGGCCGCGACGGTCGCAAGACCTAACCGAACCTCATGCTCGCCCAGCGGGTCGCCACCGCGATCGTCGGCGTACCCGTAATCCTCGGCCTGATCCTGTGGGGCGGCGTCGCCTACTCGGTCGCCGTCGCCGTCATCCTCACCATCGCCGCCCTGGAGTTCTTCGCCGCCACCGACCCTCAGAGCCAGGAACCAGGAACAAGGAACAAGGAACAAGACGCCTCCCCCCTGGCTGAACGCGCCAGGCCCGGTCGTCCTGGGGAGGGTGAACCGCGCTCCTTCTTTGAGCGCACCCTCTATCGCCTACTGCGCCAGCGGCCGCCGGCCCTGCTGGGCGCGGCCGCTGTGGCCCTCCTGGTCGCCGGCGCCCACAACGGCGCCGATTGGTGGAGCGGCGCCCTCGTCCTCGCTGTGGCCCTCACCTTCGTGGCCCTCATCCTCCGGGGCGATGTCCAGGCCGGTCTCCGCGACTGGCTATGGATCGCCGGCGGCCTCCTGTACGTCGGCTTCCTGGGCTCCCACCTGGTCTTCCTGCGCGACCTGGACGGCGACGGCGACTGGGCGATCGTGGCCATCTTCGCCACCTTCGCCACCGATACGGCCGCCTACTTCGTGGGGCGCGCCATCGGCCGTACGCACATCGTCCCGGCCATCAGCCCGGGCAAGACGCTGGAGGGCTCCCTGGCCGGCCTCGCCGCCGGCGTTGCCGCTGTCCTGTTCCTGAACTGGGTGACCGGCCTCCGCGAGGACGCTCTCGAGATCATCCCCCTGGCTCTCCTGCTACCCATTGCCGCCGAGATCGGTGACCTGGCTGAGTCCCTCATCAAGCGGGGCGCCGGCGTCAAGGACGCCGGTCAGCTCGTGCCCGGCCACGGCGGTCTCCTGGACCGCCTGGACAGCATTCTGTTCACAGTGCCTCTGGTATACTATTTCGTGATATGGGTCGTGGTTTGACCTCCCCCCTTTGCCCAGCCCCCGGCAACAAGCAGCAAGGAACAAGGAACAAGGCCCCGTCTCCCAGCCCCGTGGTGCGGCGCGGAGTCCGCTGCCCATGAACCCTCTCGGCCTTGCCGTCCTCGGTTCCACCGGCTCCATTGGCCGCCAGACCCTGGACGTCGTGGGTTCCCTCCCCGGCCGGTTCAACGTCGTCGCCCTGGCCGCCGGCAGCAACGTCACCCTGCTGGAAGAGCAGGCCCGCCAGTTCCGGCCCCGGCTCATCTGCGCCGGCCGCGAGGAAGACTACCTCTACGGCCGCATCGCCGAGGGCAAGCTGTCCGCCCGCTGGGCCACTATGGAGGAGATGGCGGCCCACCCCGATGTGGACCTGGTGGTGGTGGCCACCGTGGGAGCCGCCGGCCTGGGCCCCTCCCTGGCCGCCCTGCGCGCCGGCAAGGCTGTAGCCCTGGCCAACAAAGAGGTCCTGGTCATGGCCGGCCAGATCATCACGGACCAGGCCCGCCGCTACGGGGCCCAGCTCCGGCCTATCGACTCCGAGCACTCCGCCATCTGGCAATGCCTGTGGGGCGAAGCGCCCGAGTCCGTCGACCGCATCGTCCTCACGGCCTCCGGCGGCCCCTTCCGCGACACGCCCCTCGAGGAGATGGCCCGTGTCACCGCCCAGGAGGCTCTGCGACACCCCAACTGGCAGATGGGCCAGCGCATCACCGTGGACAGCGCCACCCTGCTCAATAAGGGGCTGGAGTGCATCGAGGCCCGCTGGCTGTTCGAAGTCCCCCTGGAAAACATCGAGGTCCTCCTCCACCGCGAGAGCATCGTTCACTCCCTGGTGGAATTTCGCGATGGCTCGGTGAAGGCGCAACTGGGGGTGCCCGATATGCGTCTACCCATACAGTGCGCCCTCACTTACCCTGAGCGCGTGCCCGGCACCACCGTGCCCAGGCTGGACCTGAAGCGTATTGGCACTTTGAACTTCGGCATCCCGGACATGAAACAGTTCCCCTGCCTGAGCCTGGCCCTGGAGGCGGGCCGGCGCGGCTGCACCTACCCCGCCGTCCTGGCCGCCGCCGACGAGATCGCCGTGCAGCACTTCCTGGCCGGCCACCTCGCCTTCCTGGACATCCCCCACGCGGTGGAGGACGCCCTGTCCGCCCATAGGGGCACCGCCAACCCTTCCCTGGACGACGTCCTGGCCGCCGACGCCTGGGCCCGTACCTTCGCCCAGGACTGGGTGCAGGCGAGGGCGTAGCGAGGGAATAGTGGACAGGGGACAGGGGACAGGGGACAGTCAACGGCGGTACCGGAAAGGTTCGGTCCCATCGCGATCTGATCGTCTGGCGGAAAGCGATGGATCTGGTGGACATAGTGTATGACCTGGCCGCGTGTTTTCCCACAAGCGAGAACTACCGGCTCGCTGCTCAGATTACAAGAGCAGTTGTGTCAGTCCCATCGAACATCGCCGAAGGACAGGCGCGCTCAACTTCCAAGGAGTTCGCGAATTTCCTGGCAATAGCCAAGGGCTCCCTAATGGAGACTGAGACGTTGTTGCTGGTGGCCACCCGCCGGGGGTACGTGACTGACATTGCGGCAAGTCCGGCCCTAACTCTCACGACTGAGATAAGCAAGATGCTTACCGCCCTGAGAAGTCAAATCATTGTTGGCCGGCGGAAGCGGTAACGACTGTGTTCACTGTTCACTGTTCA
>JACPQO010000247.1 GCA_016190405.1 Chloroflexota bacterium
ACCAGTCGTGGTCGATGTAGTACTGCATCCTACCGGTGGCTGTGGGCCAGGGCTGCTTCTTCTGCACGTGCCAGGTATTGGGCACGAAGGGCTCGCCCTGGGTGAAGTCTCCCGCGCTCTCCGCGTTGGTTCCGGACTTGCCGATGTCGGTGAGATAGCTGTGCCCCTTTTCGACGAGCTCTTCCCAGCTCGCCTCCAGGTTGAGGGCGCTGGACAGGGAGTCGCGCGTCATCTTTCCCAGGTCGTCCGGCCCGTACACGCCGCCGGTAGTGATCGCCTGGTCCCAATTGTCCACCCGTCTCTCGACGCCGAATTCGGGATCGGTGACGCTGGTGATCCCCTTCGCCCTCGCCTTCTCGGCGATCCCGGTGAACAGCTTCGTCCATATCCACCAGTCGTCTTTCGCCTCGCCGGGCGGGTCGACAGCCTTGCCCGAGTAGGTGATCCAGGGCGTGTAGATGACCGACACAGCGCCGCTCAGAGCACTTTCGGTCTCGTACCAGGGGCAGGCCGCCGGCAGGATGTAGTCGGAGTAGGCGGCCGAGGCGTTCCAGCGCCAGTCGACGGTCAGCATTAACTTCAGTTTGGGCAGCAGGTTCTGGATGACGTACTGGTTGCCCCTGATGCGTCTTACCACGTCCCCCGACCAGGCCAGGAGCACCTTGGGGTCCCGCTCGGGGCTGGGCAGCACCGGCTTCAGCCGTTTCTCCAGCCCCTCCTTGACGTACTCCTCCAGGGGCCGCTTCAGGTGGGGGTCCCAGCTGTTGTACTTCTTGCTCAGTTCGATTAGCCCGCTGTGGAAGTAGTGGTAGAGCGATGTGAAGGTGGCGCCGCCGGTCACAGTTGTCTCCCAGAACCCCTCGCGGGCGATTCGCTCCTGGGAGAACCCGCGGGCCTGCCACTCGGCAGCCTTGGGGTGATTGGCCAGCAGGAGGGGCAGGTCCCTCTGGTAGAGGGGCTGGAGCGCCCCCACCTTGATGTCGGGGGTCCAGGCGCCGGCGAAGGCCACCCAGTTGGCCCCCCGCCTGCCCATGTGGCCGCAGAGGGCCCACAGGTACATGCAGGCCCGCTCCATCAGGTTGCCGTGGTAGTACTTGGAGAAGTTGGCCTGGCTGATGTTGACCGCCCCTCCGGCTCCGGCGAACTCCTCGGCGAGCTGCCGGATGAGGTTGGGGCCCACGCCGCACATTCGCGACGCCTGCTCCGGCCGGTACTCGGCGTTCAGCCGCTCTTTGAGGAGGGCGAAGACCGGCCTGACCTTCACCTTCCCTTCCAGGGTCTCCACCTCCCACTCGCCCTCCAGGGCCGGCTTCTTGCCTTCCAGCGCCAGGCTCTGGACGGGCGCTCCCGTCAAACAGTCGCTGGCCTTGTCCCACAAGCAGTAGACGTAGTCGCGGCCGTCCGCTTTGATGTCCTTCTCCCGCAGGTATTTCTGGTTGTCCATGCGCACCAGCAGGGGCAGGTCCGTCTGCTCGACGATGAACCTCTCGTTGTATAGCCCCTCGTCCAGGACGACCTGACACATGGAGAGGGCGAGGGCGGCATCGCTGCCCGGCTTGACGGTGATCCAGAGGTCCGCCGGCAGGCTCGAGGCGTTGTAGTCGACCGATACGGTCACCACCTTGGCGCCGCGATAGCGGGCCACGGTGATGTAGTGATAGAGCGTATTGAAGGTGTAGGCCGGGTTGCCGCCCCAGATGAACACCATGTCGGTGTAGAAGATGTCGTCCGCGGAGTCGCAGAAGAAGATCTTGCCCGTGAACTCCCAGGCTCCCTGGTGGTCGTCGCCGATCTCAGCGTTGGGCTCGGGGAAACCGAAACCGGCGTTCCAGCCCCAAAACCGGATCGGCTGGAACAGCGTCCGGGTGGCAGCCCCGTGCTGGATAGCGCGCGGGCCGTCATTGACCATGACGTCCAGCATGGTCGTCGTGATGTCATCCAGGGCCTCATCCCAGGTCACCCGCTTCCACTTCCCCTCGCCCCGAGCGCCCACGCGCTTCAGGGGATAGCGGATGCGGAAGGGATCATAGAGGCGGTGGGCGGCGGCGCAACCCTTATTGCAGCCCTTCGGGTTGAAATCGGGACAGTCCGGGTCGTTGGGGACCGGGTAGTTGTGGGGCTGCTCCTCCCGCAACACTATTCCGTCCTTGGCGTAGACGTTGAAGGAGCAATCGACGTTGTACCAGCAGTTGATGGGGTGAGTGGCCTTGACCACCGTGTCCCAGTCGAAGGCCGCCTCCTTCATGATGCGGCGCGGGTCGTACCACTCCACCTGGGGGAGGCCATCCTTCGGCGCTAGCGTCTCGGTCGCCAGGGTAAGCCTGTCCACCTATCTCCTCCTTGCGACGATCAGGCCCTTTGCCGGGAGCTGCTGAGCGCATACTCCTTCTCTACGAACGCCGCCAGCAGCCGGGCAAGCTCTCCGTAAAACGGCGCCTTTCGCCCTTGCAGCCCCGCGGCGACACGATAGGCCAGCTCCTTCAGGTGGCAATGCAGGAAGTCCCTTTGCGCAGACCGGTACGGGGCAGGTTCTCCCCGCCCCTGGCAGGCCGCCGCCTCGCCGAAGGTCAGGGCGTGCATGAACTCCAGCTCGGTCTGGAGGTGGTCGGGACGGAAGTCCCCCCTATAGCTGAAGCCGAAGTGGTGGTAGAGGCGCAGCACCTCCTCCATGTCGCGCAGGAGGCCGCCGCCGTAGTGCCCCTCAAACAGGGGCACCGGCGGCCCCTCTGGACCGCCGATCTCGAACAACGCTATGTATCCGCTCAGAAACGCCTCATGTGTCAGATCAAAGCCCTTTCCCATAGGGCCAGTGATCTCTACGGCGTAGGGGAGGTCCTGCGCGGCGCCCTGCAGCCCCGCCAGAAAGCGACCACCCTTGATCTCGTCGTACAGCGATTCCGATGGGAAGGCGAAACCCCGAGCGAGGAGGCCAAACAGGGCGCTTCTGCTGCCCGTTTGCTGCGCTTCTGCGGTCCTTAGCTCTAGCTGCACGTCTCCGCCCTCCTAGACCGCCTTGACCTGGCTGGGGTCCTTGGCGAAGGGCCCCATGAAGGCGCTGGAGCGAGGCGATATCAGGAGCCACATCAGCTCCGACCGCTGGCCGCTCCTCTGCTTTTGCATCTCCGCGTTCAGGGTTGCCAGCGCCGCCTCCACCCGGTCCCCGAATAGCGACTTCAGGTAGGCCGTCGGTATGCGGGGTTCGCCGTCTTCCACCTCTACGAGCCCCCCATCCACCTCCTTCAGTCGCGGCGGCGCCACCGGTGGGACGTAGTAGACATTGGGGTTGGTCCCCCACTCCGGGTGCAGGGGCAGCGCGACCCGCCACTGGTCGACCAGCTTGTGGACTATACCCTCTTCATTGTCCAGGTAATCGACCCAGATGAGCCGGCCGGGGCACTGCCGCAGGCAGGCGGGCGCTACGCCCTTCTCCAGGCGCAAGAGGCAGAAATCGCACTTGCGGGCCGCTGTCCTTAACGGGTCCCAGAATATCTCTTTGTAAGGGCAGCTATCTATGCACAGCGGCTCCGGACAGCGGGAGCAGACCTCCTCATCGATCACCACTATGCCGTCCTCTTCCCGCTTGGAGACGGCGCCCCAAGGGCAAGCCTCGGCGCAGGAAGGGCGGGAGCACTGGTTGCACAGCCGCGGCAAGTAGAAGAAGTAAGGATTGGGCCAGGCGCCGCTGCCGACGTCCTCGTCCCAGTTGGCCCCCCACGTCGGTTGGCCCGGCGACAGGTAGACATCGTTGGCCCGGCCCCCGCTGGTCAGGACTTCCCAGGGCTTGAACTCCCAGCGGCCGCCATACTCCTCCTCGGTGGGGCGCCGCCCTGCCTGGAGATTCCCGTCCCCGTCATAGCCCCCTCCCATCTGCTGCCAGTCTCGGGGGTAGCCCCGGCCGGGCATGGTGTTCACCTTCATCAACCAGTGGTGCTCCATCCCCCTCTTGTCCGTCCACAGGACTTTGCAGGCCACCGTGCACGTTTGGCAGCCCATACATTTGTTGAGGTCGACGACGAGGGCAATCTGACGAGCCATTTTGACCCCCTGGCGCACCGGCTTCTGAACGCCAGATAGGATATTTTACAGGTTCCCGGCTGTCTATCCGGCAAAGGCAGTCAGTCGTGTGGGGCTTTCCCCCACAAGCAGGCGACGAGAGCGACCGAAGGCTCCCCGAATCGCTCTTGACAAGCGTTGGGGTCTTGCTTAGACTTCGTCTGCCTTGGGTTGACCTTGTCCACCTCCTCCGGCCGTCGCTTGGGCGGGCTACAGGCCACATGTGTCAGGTCACCAGGAAGGCCCGGAGGTAATGGCCACACTCGAAAAGAGGCTGGCGGCGTACGTTGCTTCCCGCCTGCCCGAAGCCCAGAATGTCCGGGTATCCAACCTCTTTCGTGTCCCTGGGGGGTTCTCGCGGGAGACCTGGTCCTTTGATATGCGCTACCAGAAGGGCGCGCAGGAGACAGTTCAGGGCATGATCATGCGCCGCGACCCGGACGGCGGCATCCTGGAGGTGGAGTACGACCTGGGGACGGAGTTCCGGCTCTATCAAGCCGTCCACGGCTCGCCGGTGCCCGTCCCGAAGGTGTACTGGCTGGAGAAAGACCCTGCCTGGCTGGAGCGCCAGTTCTACATCATGGGGCGCTTCGACGGTTGCGAGTCGTCGCCCCAGGTGCTGGTCTTCGACCCCAGATATGAAAGCGTGCGACAGGAGATCGCGCGCCGCCAGGTGGAGATCCTGGCCCGCATCCACAACCTGGACTGGCGGGCCCTGGGCCTGGAGTTCCTGGGCGTGCCCGATAGCCCCGCCCATTGCGCCTCTCGAGAGATCGCCAAATGGGAACGGGTCCTGAACGAGCAGGCCCTGGAGCCCCGGCCGGTCCTGCGAGGTGCCATCCAATGGCTGCGGCAGCACCTGCCGGCCCCGGCCCAGAGGATAGGGGTCGTTCACAGCGACTACCGGGTTGGCAACTTCCTGTACAACCAGCAAGGGGAGATCCTGGCCGTCCTGGACTGGGAGATGGTCCACCTGGGCGACCCCATGGAGGACCTGGGCTGGGTGTGCTTCCCCATCGCCCGCTTCGCCGGCGATGACAAGGTTGGGGGCCTTTTCGACCGTGACGAGTTCTATCGCCTGTACGAGGAATACAGCGGCCTCAAGGTGGACCCGACCGCCGTGCGCTTCTGGGAGGCCTTGGGGCTGGTCAAGCTGGCCGCCATCGCCCTCACGGGCAGCCGCTCCTTCTGCGACGGCCGCACCCACAACATCGTCATGGGCCTGACCGGTCGTAGCTTTCCTACCCGCCTGGAGATGGAAATCATGAGCTACCTGGGGGTCTAGAGACCGTACTAGAAATCGAGGCAAGCCATGCGAGCCACCAATGAACAGGTCCTGCGCGGCATCCAGTACGCGCTCGTTCACGAGATCCTGCCCGATCTCAAGAGCGCTTATGTCCAATTCCAGGTGCCGCTGATGGTAATGGCCGTCGAGGGCGTCATCCACCGCTGGGACAGCGCAGTTCAAGACCTCCTGGAGGAGAACCGGGACCTCACGGAGCTGCTGGCGGAGGCCACCGCCGTCATCGACGGCATGAGCGACCGCAACGAGGGGTTGCCGGCCCTGGCGCGGGAACTGAACAAGACGGCCACCTGCCCCTACGACGGGCCCCTGACCATCTCCGGTCTTACGGAGCGCAATAACCAGCTCAAGGGAGCGCTGGAGAAGCTCCTGGTGCTCTGCGAGTCGGCGGCAAAGCGGCCGGACTGCGGGCCCCTGATGACCGTTCGCCGGAAGACCTACCGGCGTCTGTGGGAAGCGCTGAGCAAGCAGTGGACGTTCCCGACTCCGTCGCGGCCGCCGTCCCCACCCCCACCGTGAATTCGGCCCCCAGCCGACCAGTG
This sequence comes from Chloroflexota bacterium, assembly GCA_016190405.1. The sequence goes on from JACPQO010000247.1 coordinate 5,899, forward strand.
TTGAAAGGAGAGCGTGGTGTTCACAAAGTGGGATGATTACCCGATCCATCAGATAACCTCCACCTTTGACCATGCCGATACGAGCGACCGGCGCTGGTATGACCGGTACTGGTTCGCTATGGGCCGCATCGACGGGGAGGTGCTTCTCGAGGCCGGAATGGGCGTCTACCCCAATCTCAACGTTACCGACGCCTTCGCCCTGGTTACCTGGCAAGGCGCCCAATACAACGTAAGGCTGTCCCGGCCGCTGGACGACGACCGGGACACGATCATCGGGCCCTTCGCGCTGGAAGTGGTCGAAGGCGCCAGGGCGCTCAGGCTCTCTTTGAAGGAGAACGACTTCGGCGTCAGCTTCGATGTCCTCTTCGAAGCAGCGGCCCCTCCCTACGAGGAGGCGCCCTACTTCAACCGGATCAAAGGCTGGACCGTAAGCAACTTCACCCACGTGAACCAGGCGGGAAGATGGAGCGGCAGCATCACCGTGGCCGGCAAGACCTACGCTGTCGACAAGGAGAAGTGGTGGGGGGAGCGGGACCGCTCCTGGGGCGTCCGGCCCGGCGTGGGCTCCGCCGAAGCGCTAGGCGGCGGCGCGATCCCCGGGCTGGTGCTGTGGATACCCACCCAGCTCCCGGAGTCCTCCCTCTTTTGCAGCGTCCAGGAGTCGCCCGAAGGCGAGCGCAGGCGGTGTGAGGGCGGCATCCGCTACCCCCACGCTTCCTCCAAAGAGAAGGAGATCCTCAAGATCGTGGACATCGAGCACCATCTGGAGTTCCACCCCGGTAGCAGGCAGTTCAAGGCCGGCGAGATACTCCTGACCGATGCCCTGGGCAACAAGATACCCATAACCGTCAAGAGCCTGACTTCATGCCACCTGGAGGAGGGTGGCTACGGCCATCCCACCTCCTATCACGGCGCCAACCGGGGCCCCTCCGTGCACATCGAGGGGGAGCGGCAGGACCTGGCCGCCACCAAGTGGCGGTTCCCCCACGCGCCGGACCACTTCTCCGAGTTCCGCTGCGGGGATGCCGTGGGCTACGGCATCTTCGAATACATGCTGGGCTCCTACAAGCGCTATGGGTTTTAGCAGCCGGGGGGCGAAGCCGCTGCGGGTCGCCTAGAGGAGGAGAGCGTGTTCGAGATACCGGAAGAGCTGCGGATGCTTCAGCTTACCGCGAGGCGTTTCGTCAGAGAGGAGCTCCTGCCGCTGGAGGCCGGCCTGGCCGAGGGCGAGGCGCTGCCGCCTGAGGTCGGGCGGAAGGTGCGGGACAAGGCAAAGCAGATCGGCTTGTGGGCCCTCAGCGTCCCCGTGGAGTACGGGGGCGCCGGCCTGGGCGCCCTGGCCGACACCCTGGTCATCGAGGAGTTCTCCAAGGTGATGGTGCCCGCCTTTGGGCTGGGCCCGGGCGGCACCCCCATGCCGGCGCTCTACTCCGGCAGCGCCGAGCAGAAAGAGAAGTACCTGCTGCCGGTGATCCGGGGCGAAAAGTTCGGTTGCTTCGCTCTCACGGAGCCCACAGGCGGCTCCGACCCCGGCGGCAACATGGAGACCAGCGCCGTTAAGGACGGCGATCACTGGGTCATCAACGGCCGCAAGTGCTTCGTCACCGGGGGCGACCGGGCAGACTACGCGCTGGTCTTCGCCCTGACGGACCGGGAGAAGCGGCAGCACGGCGGCGTCACCACCTTTATCGTCGAGCCGGGCACGCCCGGCTTCCGGGTGGTGCGGACCATCCCCACCATGGGCGGCATCGCTCCGGCCGAACTGGACTTCCAGGACTGTGTCGTGCCCGACAGTCAGCGGCTGGGCGGCGTGGGAGAGGGCTTCGTCATGGCCCAGAAGGAGCTGGCCTGGGCCCGGGCCGGGATCGGGGCCCGCGCCATCGGCATGGGCGAGCGACTCCTGGAGATGGGGCTGGAATGGGCCAAGACCCGCATCACCTTCGGCAAGCCGCTGGCCGAGCGCCAGGCCGTCCAGTTCATGCTGGCGGACAGCGCCATCGAGATCGACGCCTGCCGCTGGATGACCTACCGCACGGCCTGGAAGGCCCAGCAGGGCCAGGAGATACGGCTGGACGCCTCGATGCTCAAGGTGTTCGCTTCCGAGATGATGGGCCACATCGCGGACCGGGTGCTCCAGATATACGGCGGCTGGGGTTACTCCAAGGAGTTCCCTATTGAGCGCTTCTACAGAATCGCCCGCTTGTGGCGCATCGTGGAGGGGCCCAATGAGGTGCACCGCTGGGCGATAGCCAGGGCCCTCGGCAGGTTTGGCCTCGGCATCCTGCGGCCCGTGAACTAACCCGGCTCGGGCCCTCGCCGGCCAGCGTCGTCACTGGGTGGCCGGCTCGAAGAGGAAGGCAGGGTGGATCTCATCGCTCCATGCCTTCCCGCGTCCTCTGGCGATCAGGCGTAGTGGACGGGGCGCGGCTCTACTCGTAGAAGAACTCTCTGAGGAAGCGGCTCATCTCTTCCGGCGGCGGTAGGTCCTCGAACAGCACATCGTAGACCGTGTCCAGGAGGGGCGTTCGGATGCCGTGGCGGCGGGCCAGGTCCCGGGCTGCCCGGCAGGCCGCAATCCCCTCCACCGTGTGGGTCCGCACGAACTCCCGCCAGTCGGGGTCCCTGCACAGCTTCTCGCCCAGGGTGCGGTTGCGGCCGTGGGGGCTGAAGCCGGTGGTCAGCAGGTCGCCCAGGCCGGCCAGCCCGTAGGCGGTGGCGAGCTGCCCGCCGAGCGCGTCGATAATCGCGGCCATCTCGGCCAGCCCCAGGGTGACGATGAAGGCTTTGGTGTTGGTGGTGAGGCCCAGGCCGTCGCACATCCCCAGGGCGATGGCGTAGGCGTTCTTGAGGGTGGCTGCTATCTCAACTCCCACGACGTCGGTGGTGGTCTCCACCTTGAAATGCTGGTTCTGGAGGGCGGCCTGGACCGCCGCGGCCGGGCCG
>JACPQO010000254.1 GCA_016190405.1 Chloroflexota bacterium
GGCTTGAGGAGGCCCTTCTCCTCGTAGAAGCGCAGGGTACGCTGGGTGACGCCGGTGCGGTCCGCCACTTCGCCGATCTGCAGGTAGGCTTCGTTCGCGTCGGGCACGGCTCACTCCTTAGAACAAAGGCAGCGCGTTGCTTGAATTGCAGTATAGGAGCCTCTAACCCCTACGTCAAGGTTATACCGCTCCGCGCGGGCCGGTTTCAGGAAAACTCTTCCTCCTCTTCCTCCCCCGCCGACACCAGCGCCTGCACCGGCAGCATCACCTGCGGTCGCTCTTCACGCCGGCGCCCGCGGGGCGGCAGGGCATCGACGGCCCGGCGCAGCGAGGGGAGGCGGTCCAGGGTGCGGCCCTCGATGATGACGCCGGCCACGCCAGCGTCGCGCAGGGCCTGTAGTCGGGACGAGTCCACGTCTGAGGGAAGCTCCCTCAGGAGCGGCAGGCGCGAAAGGACGCTGAGCCGCCGCAGCTCCAGCGCTCGCGCCACGGTCAGAGGGTCTTCCGGTGGGGCGACCAGCAGGGCGTCGAGCGACAGGTCGGCCAGGAGCCGCAGCGTGGTGTCGGCCGTGTCGCGGGCCAGGGTCAGCACCACGCCGATGCCCTCCTCCAGGAGCGATTCTGCCGGCGCCGCTTGCGGGTCCAGGACGACGAAGTCGGCGCCGGCTTCACGCAGGGCGTTCACCGCGGCGCGGTCCGGCTTGAGAAGGTGGACGCCCAACACCACGGCCCCTGCCTTTTGGGCCTGCTCTTTGAGCTTGCCGGGGTCAACGCCCTCCAAGAGGACGGCGTCGGCCCCCTTGCCGGCGGCCTCGGCCGCCTTGTGGGCGTCGCCGGCGGACAGCCGCACCAGGCAGAGGATGGCCGGGGCCGGCTTGCGGGCGGCCCTGGCGCCAAACCCCATCGGCGCCGCCTCCACGCGGCTGGCCTTACGGATCAGGTCGGCAAGCTTGCTCATGCGGGTCTCCTTGGGGGCTGGGCGCGGGATTCTGCGGCCCTACGCCAATTATGAGGACGGACTGTGCCGCAAGCAAGGAATCGACGGCGCCCTCCGGCCTGCGATAGTATATACGCCGACCTGGAAGGAGGCGCCTATGAAGCTGGAAGGAAAAAGCGCCCTGGTGACGGGCGCCGGCTCGGGGATCGGTAGGGCCATCGCCCTCCTGTTTGGCGCTGAGGGGGCGCGGGTGATAGCCGCCGACATCAATGAGCAGGCAGGGCAGGCCGTGGCCCGGCAGATCGAGGACAGCGGGGGCGTGGCGCGCTTCCTGCGGGCGGACACCTCCCGTGAAGATGAGGTCAGGTCGGCCATCGCGGCCACGGTAGAGGCCTGGGGCCGGCTGGACATCCTGGTCAACAACGCCGGCATCGGCGGCCCGGCCTACACCTGGGACCAGGTCATCGCCGTGAACCTATCGGGGGTGTTCTACGGCTGCCTGCACGGATTGCCGCAGATGGCCGGCCAGGGTGGCGGGGTCATCGTGAACATGGCATCGATGGCCGGCCTGGTGGGGGCCAGCCTGCCCGAGGGGTTCCCGGGCGGCTTCGGATACGCCTACGGGGCGGCCAAGCACGGGGTCATCGGCCTCACGCGACAGTTTGGCCTGGACGGCGCCGCGCACAACGTGCGGGTCAACGCCATCTGCCCTGGCTGGATCGATACGCCGCTGATCGCGCCCGTGAGGGACGTCGAGCCGTTGCGCCAATGGGCGCTCCAGAACACCCCCCTGGGCCGCCTGGGCCAGCCCGAGGAGATAGCGCAGGCCGCCCTGTTCCTGGCCAGCGACGACTCTTCGTTCATGACGGGCGCCGCCCTGGTGGTGGACGGCGGCTGGACGGCCCGCTAGGTGATGCCATGACGCCTCTCCGGACCTGCGCCGCGCGTCCTGAGATGCTGGCTGTCGGTCGGGATGTCCGCGCCCGTGGAGCCGCGCATTTTGATGCGCGGGGGTGTAGATCATTACACGCCCGCCAGTTGCCGCCATGACCTCCCTCCGCGCCGGCGCCGCCACCGTCGATATCACGCCCCCTGTGGGTGGGCTGATGGACGGCTATGGCGCCCGCCGTCAGCCGTCGCAGGGCGTGCACGACCCGCTCATGGCCCGCGTGCTGGCGCTGGACTACGGCGGGCCCGAGCGGCAGTGCGCCATTGTCAGCTGCGACCTGCTGGGCATGCACCCCTGGATCACCGCCGAGGTGCGACGCCTGGCGGCCGAGGGCGCCGGCATCCCGCCTCAGCATGTCATCGTGGCGGCGACGCACGACCACGCCGGCCCGGCCGGCCTGCGCGGCGGCATGTTCTCCCGCCTGGACGAGGAGCAGGCCCGCCTCCTGGCGGAGCGGCTCGCCGGCGCCATCGCCAGCGCCCACGCGCAGCGACGCCCGGCCGCGCTCAGGCTGGGCCAGGCCGCCGTCGACACGGTGAGCATGAACCGCCGCCACCCCGATTGGCCCATCGACCCCGTGCTGCGGCTGCTGCTGATCGAGGGCGACGATGGCGCGCCCGTCGCCTCGCTGATGAACTTCGCCTGCCACGCTACCGTCCTCAACGCCACCAACCTGATGCTATCGGGCGAGTTCCCCGGCGCCGCCTGCCGCCTGATCCAGGAGCAGACCGGGGCGCCCTGCGTCTACCTGAACGGCGCCTGCGGCAACGTCAACCCCGTCTGGGTGCACCAGGACTTCGACAGCGTGGAGCGGGTGGGCCAGATCATCGGCGGCCAGGCCTTGCGGCTCATCGGCGAGCTGCGCACCCTGGGCCCCGGCCAGCGGGCCCACAACATCCGCTGGGACGAGTTCCCGGAGAAGCCGGTGCCGGGTCGCGCCGTTGAACCCAGATTCGGAGCCGTGCGGCGCGAGATAGACCTGCCGCTGCGCTCCTTCTTCCCCGACGAGCAGTACACAGCCCGCATCGAGGAGCTGGAGGCGCTACTGGCTCCGCTCGCCCAGGGCTCGGACGAGCGCCGCGAGGTCATGGCTCAGCTCACGCGCACCCAGAACGAACGCTGGGCGGCGGTCTGGGCCCGCCGGACCGACGCTGCTGTCCAGCGCACGGAGGTGCAGGCCCTGGCGCTGGGCGAAGGTCTGGCTCTGCTGGCCCTGCCCGGTGAGTTCTTCGTGGAGACGGCGGAGGCCATTCACGCTGCCTGCGGCCTGCACACCCTCCTGGTCGCCTGCTACGCCAACGACTACATCGGCTACGTCATCCCGCCCGACGCCTACGAGCAGGGCGGCTACGAAGCCGGCGTCACCTTCTGCCCGCCGGAAGCGGAGGCTATAATCGTGGACGCGTCATTGGCCGCGCTCAGAGCGGCCACCGATCATGCCCGCTGACGGCACCTTCATCCTGGCCGACTTCTCCGGCTACACACTCTTGGCACCGTGCATCGCTGCCTGTGGGGCAACGGCTCAGTTCGCGGGCGGACGGGGCGCGTCGTAATCGCGATACCCGACTATCGTTTGACAGCCGCAGCGAGGCGATGGTACGGTGCCCCTATCTGCGCGCGACTAGAGAGAGGGAGTGCGTCTTGGTCACCGGCGTTACCGCTTTCCGCTTTCTGTCATCGCCCGTCGCTGTCGTCGCGCTGCTGCTGGCGGGCGGCGGCAAGCCCGCCGGCGCCTCACCCCACCTCTGGGGCGACACCGACGGCGACGTGGACGCCCTCAAGCTCCTGCGCTTCGTCGCCGCCCTCCCCTACACGCAGGACGAGCCCTGCCCGGACATCGGCGAAGAGGTGCTGGTGAGCGCCGGGGTGAGCCGGGCTGGGCGGGCGGTTTGACAGCCTGGCCGAGCGGGCGTATCATGTGCCCATTCTTAGCCCAGTAGCGGGGAGAGCCAGTCATACGACATCTTGCGCGGCGCGCGGCAGTGGGCGCGGCCGTCTTTTCGGTCGCCTGGCTCGCGCTGTCCGCAGTGGCCGGTCCAGGGACTGCTTCACGATCCGGTGCGGGCGCCGGCGGCGGCGATAGCATCACCTCGCCGCACACTTTCCAGACCACCGGCTCATTCACGTCCCTCGCCCTGGACGCGTCCGGCAACCCCGTCGTGAGCTTCCGCACCCACAACTTCGGTCTCCTTGTCCTCCACTGCGACGACCCCAACTGCGCTCCCGGCGGCGACAGCGTCGAGGCTCCCCACCAGGCAACTTGGGCCGGCCTCGACACCTCCCTGGCTCTGGATGCGGCCGGCAACCCCGTAGTGAGCTACCACGAGGGCGCACCGAATTACGACCTGAAGCTCCTCCACTGCGATGACCCCAACTGCGCGCCGACCGGCAACAGCATCACCGCTCCTGACACGGACGGCACCGTCGGCCAGTACACGTCACTCGTCCTGGACGCGGCGGGGAACCCCGTCGTCAGCTACTATGACCCCAGCACCTACCAGGGGCTGAAGGTCCTGCACTGCGACGATCCCAACTGCGCCCCCGGCGGCAACACCATCTGGCCGATCGAGCAGGGGACCGGTGCCGGCTCTTATACATCGCTCGCTCTGGACGCCACCGGCAACCCCGTTGTCAGCTACTTCGACAACCAAAACGAAGATCTGAAGATCCTGCACTGTGCCGCCCCCACCTGCTTTCCCACGCCGGGCGACAGTATCACCTCGCCGGACACGGACGGCGTGGTTGGCGAGAACACATCACTCGTCCTGGACGCGGCGGGGAATCCCGTCGTGAGCTACTTCGACAGTACGAACTACGACCTGAAGGTCATGCACTGCGGCAATCCCAACTGCACCAGCGGCAACAGCATCACCTCGCCGGACACGGCTGGCGACGTCGGTTCGTACACGTCGCTGGCGCTCGACGCGGCGGGCAACCCGGTGGTCAGCTACCGGGACCAGACCAATACCGGCCTGAAGATCCTGCACTGCGTCAACCCAAACTGCTCCGGCGGCGGTCACTCCATCCAGTCGCCGGATACCGCCGGTGACGTTGGCTTATACACGTCGCTGGCCCTGGACGCCAACGGCTACCCTGTGGTCAGCTACTACGACATCGGCAACGGCGACCTCAAGATCCTGCACTGCGACGACCCCAACTGCGACCCCAGCGTCTCCGGCACGCCCACGCCTACGCCGACGGCGACGACCACACCCACACCCACGCTGACGGCCACACCAACGCCGACGGCCACGGCGACCGCAACACCCACGGCTACCCCCACAGCAACGCCGACCGAGGCGCCGACGCCAACGCCCGCGGACGGTGCGACCCCAACCCCCACGCCCACACCCACGCCTACCGAAGGGCCGCCGGGGTTCGACATCGCCCTGGGCGCGGGCTGGAACCTCATCTCGCTGCCGCTAGTTCCCGGCGACCCGGCGCCAGCGATGGTCCTGGCCGGCATCCTGGACAAACTGAACAGCGCCTGGGCGTACCAGGCCGCCGGCAGCCAGGCGGGCGGCGCCGCGGCCGCTATCTGGCTCTCCTACGACCCGGCGGTGCCGCCCTTTCTGAACACCCTCACCGCCATCGACGTCACCATGGGCATCTGGGTCAACATGAAGGAGGCGGCCACGTTGACGGTGACCGGCACCCAGCCGGGCACGACCGAAATCCCCATCTCCGAGGGGTGGAACTTCATCGGCTACCCGTCGGGGCAGACGAAGGCCGTGGCCGACGTGCTGGCCGGCGTCAGCTACAACTCCGCCTGGGCGTATGACCCGTCGCTGTCGCCCAGCCCCTGGCAGAGCCACGACCCCAACGTGCCGGACTTCCTGAACACGCTCCAGCAGTTCACCCCCGGACGGGGCTACGCCCTGAACGCGCCGGGGCCGGGGACAGTTACCGTTCAGCCGTAGCGGTCGCGCGGACGGCTCCCCTAGAGACTCTCGGCGGAGCAGTTGACAGCGCTCCCCGGCGGGAATATGTTGGGGCAAACACGCTGAATATTCGGCTGTACAGCCGCTTGGGGGGCCACCCATGCCTACTGTCTACGTTAGGCTTGTTGTCTTTGCATCTGCCGTTGCCGCTGTGGCGCTGCTGGCAGGTGTGGCCGGCATTTTCGCCCTGCGGGCGGGAGAGTCGCGGGCGCAGCCCTTTGGCCAGTTCCTTAACTTCCCGGGCCCTAACCCCGGGTACGTGGAGGTGCCCCACGACCCGGCCCTGAACCCAACGACGGCCATCACCATCGAGCTGTGGGTCTGCTTCCGCAGCCGCCTGCCCCACGACGGCACCTTTAGCGCCAGCCTGGTTGGCAAGAGATACACGCAGGCATACTGGCTGGGTGTCCTATCCGCCTCGGGCAAGATCCGCTCTTTCGTGCGGGGAGGTGGCAGCGGCCTGGACGGCAACGGCGCCGTGCCCTTGAACGCCTGGACCCATATCGCGGTCACCTACGATGGTACGACCCGCAACTACTACATCAACGGCGAGCTGGACTTCACCTCCACCGCCACCACGGGGCCCCTCACTACCAGCAGCGACCCGCTGCGCATCGGCAGCGATACGAACTGGAACTACTCGCCGGACGGCTTCATGGATGAGGTGCGCCTGTGGAACGTAGCCCGCACTCAGGCGGAGATCCAGAGCACAATGAACACCGCTATCATGTCGCCCACCGCGGGGCTGGTGGCCGCCTGGAACCTGGACGGTAACGCCCAGGACTCCGTGGGCGGCCACCACGGCGCCACCGTCGGCGACGTTGAGTTCGCATCCGACGGTGTAGCGTGCAACCCAACGCTAACGCCCACACCTACCCCCACGCCCACGGCCACACCCACGGCCACGGCCACGCCCACGCCGACGCCCACTGCCACGGCGACGGATGGCGCCACGCCTACGCCCACGCCAACGCCCACGCTGACGCCAACGCCGAGCTTTATCCAGGTTACGTCTACACCCACGCCGACGCCGACCCCCACGCCCACGGCGACAGGCCCCACGCCGACGCCTACACCCACACC
>JACPQO010000257.1 GCA_016190405.1 Chloroflexota bacterium
CGTACAGGACGCGCTCGTGGGCGGCGTGCTGGTCGATGAGGTACATCCCGTCGGGGCCCTCGGCGATCACGTAGGTGCTGCCGAACTGGCCGATGACCCTGAGCACCGGCAGGGCCTGCGCGGGGGTAGGGGGCTGGCGCTGGCCAGACGTGTCCCGTGTCTCGTGTCCCGTGTCTCGCCGTGCCAGGCTGACGGCGTGCTGCCACAGGGGCGGCGTCGTGGCCTGCGGAGCGAGGGTCAGCGGGGGCGCGGCCACGCCGCTGGCCCTGGGCACCGGCGACCCTTCCGTCAGCGCCGGCCGCACGGCCCGCTGCACAGCGGCGAACACCGCCGATTCGTCGCGGAAGCGCACCTCCGCCTTCGTGGGGTGTACGTTCACGTCCACGTCCTCGTAGGGCACCCGCAGGTGGAGGACGGCTACCGGGTGGCGGCCGGACATCAGCATCCCCTGGTAGGCCTCCTCCACGGCGTAGGTCAGGCGGCGGCTCTGGATCCAGCGCCGGTTCACGAACAGGCTCACGTAGCCGCGGCCGGCCCGCGAGATGTGCGGCGGCGCTATCAGCCCTTCCACCGAAATCAAGCCGCCGACCCGTTCGACAGGCTCAGGGCAGGCTTCAGCCAGCGGTCCAGTATTTCCTCTTCCGGCGCCGACCGGCAGCATGGCCGCCGCCAGCTCCGCGCCGTAGACGGCCGCCACGGCGTCCCGGCGGTCGCCGCTGCCGGGCGTCGACAGCGTCTGCCTGCCGTCCAGGCTGAGGCTGAAGCGCACCTCCGGGTAGGCCAGGGCGTAGTGGGTGACCACGGCCGTCAGGGCGTTCGTCTCGCTGGCCGGGGAGCGCAGGAACTTGCGACGCGCCGGTTGCCGCGCGAATAGGCGCCGCACCGTCACCGAGGTCCCCACTGGGGCCCCGCGGCTGCCCCCCTGCGGCGGCGCCTCCGGGGCCAGGCGCCGGTAAGCGGCGGCCTCCGCCCCCGGCGGGCGCGACAGCATCTCCACCTCGGCCACGGCGGCGATGCTGGGCAGGGCTTCGCCCCGGAACCCCAGGGTCAGGATCCGCGAAAGATCGTCGCTCTGGTCCAGCTTGCTGGTCGCGTGGCGCGCGAAGGCCAGCTCCAGCTCTTCCGGGCCGATCCCGCAGCCGTCGTCGGTCACGCGGATGGAGTCGATGCCACCGCCGGCGACCTCGATGCTGATGCGGGAGGCGCCAGCGTCCAGGGCGTTCTCCACCAGCTCCTTGACGACGGAGGCCGGCCGCTCCACCACCTCACCGGCGGCTATGCGGGCAGCGACCTCTGGCGGCAAGACGCGGATGGTCAAAGGGGAGCTCCTCGCAGCGGATTCTAGCACAGACGTTCAGGCCGAGGAAGCGCCGTGGGTAACACTGGGGCCTGGTTTCTCGTCACTAGTACTGTAAACCAACCACCTGGGAGAGGGCAGATGACACAGGCCGCCCGGGCCGGCCAGCGCCAGTCGGCTCGGGTCAAATCGCGTCAGGGGCGCAAGCCGGCGATCGAAGCGCTCACGGAAGCCGAACGGCGTCTCCGGACCGTCGTCACGGGCGCTCCGGTCGTGCTGTTCGCCCTGGACCGCCAGGGCGTGTTCACCCTGGTGGAGGGCAAGGCTCTCGACGCCCTGGGGGTGACGCCCGATGAGGTAGTCGGCCGCTCCATCACCGACGTTTACCGCAACCTGCCCGATCTCCAGCAGGAGATGTCGCGCGCCCTGGCCGGCGAAGAACTGACCTCTATCGCCCGGATCGGCGCCGTCATCCTGGAATACCGGGTGTCGCCCTTCCGCGACCAGGGCGGCCGCGTCGCCGGCGCCATCGGCGTGGGCACCGACATCACGGAACGCAAACGGGTGGAGGATGCCCTGCGCGAGTCCGGCCAGCGCCTGGAGGCCGTCATCGAGGCCTCGCCCCTGGCCGTCTGCGCGATCGATCTGCAGGCCAACGTCCTGATGTGGAACTCGGCGGCCGAGCGCCTGTTCGGCTGGTCCCAGGACGAGATCGTCGGCGAACCCTATCCCCTTGTCCCGCCGGACCGGGCGGACGAATTCCGCCGCCTGCGCGAGCAGTTCTTCGGCGGCATTGGCTTCACCGGCCTCGAGTCGCGCCGTCGCAAGAAGGACGGCGCCGAGGTCGATGTCAGCATCTCGACGGCCCCTCTACGCGACGCCGCCGGCCAGATCATCGGCGGCGTCGCCATCCTCGAAGACATCAGCGAGCGTAAACGCGCCCAGGAAGCCCTGCGCCAATCGGAGGAGCGCTACCGCGATCTGGTGGAGAACTTGAGCGAGGTCATCTACGCCCTGGACAAAGACGGACGGGTGACCTACGTCAGCCCGGCGGTGGAGCGGCTGGGCGGCTACTCTCCCTCGGAGCTCATCGGCCGCTCCTTCGCCGAGTTCATCCACCCGGAGGACCTGCCGCCTCTGGTGCAGAGCTTCCAGAAGACCATCTCGGGCGATATGGAGCCCAGCGAGTACCGTGTGCTCGACAAGTCCGGCGAAGTACGCTGGGTGCGCACCTCCAGCCGCCCCGTGTTCGACGGCGACCGCATAGTCGGCCTGCGTGCCGTCCTCATGGACATCACCGACCGCAAGCGGGCGGAGGAGGCCCTGAGGGCCAGCGAGGAGCGCTACCGCGAGCTGTTCGAGAACGCCAGCGACATCGTGTACACCATGGACCTCAATGGGCGCCTAACCTCTATCAACCAGGCCGGCGAGCGGATCATCGGCTACTCACGCGAGGAAGCGTTAAGCGTCTACGTGGCGGAGTTCGTCCCCCCGGAGTACCACGCCAGCGCCGCCGAGGCGATCAAGGGCAGGTTCGCCGGAGACGGTCCTACCACTTACGAACTGGAGGTCGTCGCCAAGGATGGCCACCGGGTCCCCCTGGAAGTCAGCCCCCGGCTGGTCTACAAGGACGGCCAGCCGGTTGGCATACAGGCCATCGCTCGCGATATCAGCGAGCGCAAGCGGGCGGAAGAGGCGCTCAGGGCCAGCGAGGAGGGCTACCGCGAGCTGGTAGAGAACGCCAACGACCTGGTGTACACCCATGACCTCACAGGACGCTTCACCTCCATCAACCGCGCCGCCGAGCAGCTGACGGGCTACGGCCGCGAAGAAGCGCTGAAAATGAACGTGGCCCAGATCGTGGCGCCCGAGTACCTGAAGATGGCCATGGAGATGATCCGCCAGAAGCTGGAGGAGGGCGGCCGCACCACCTACGAGCTGGAGATCATCGCCAGAGACGGTACGCGCGTCCCCCTGGAGGTCAGCACGCGCATCATCTACCAGGATGGAAAGCCAATCGGCGTCCAGGGCATCGCCCGCGATGTCAGCGAGCGGAAGCGGGCGGAGGAGACGATCCGGCACCTGGCCTACCACGACGCCCTGACC
>JACPQO010000250.1 GCA_016190405.1 Chloroflexota bacterium
CAAGGCGCTGGCGCCGGTCTCCACCGCCTTGGAGAACACGTCCTTGTCCACATCCTTCTGGACCTGCAAGACGATGATCTTGAACCCGGCCGATAGCTCCGTAGGTGTGTACGTGCACGAGTCGAACGGCCCGAGCGCCTCCGCCCCCGAGGGCTCCGCCTCCACGCCCAGGACCTGCCCGGCCTCCTCCTTGGTCAGCAGCGAGCACGCGTCGACCTCGCCGGCGGACCCGTCGCCCCCCTGCTCCTCCGTCGCCGCCGGGCTCTTTTCGTTCAACGGGCGCGACTCCTTGTCGCCGCCGCCCCCGCAAGCCGCAAGCAGCAGAGCGCCCCCCAGCGCCAGACCCAGCAACGCAGCCAATATCCGGAGACGCATCGCTCCACCCTTCCTCGTCGTGCCGTCCCTAATCGATTGACTGGACTATACTTCGCCTTCCCCCACTCGTCAACCTAACACCTTCCTCCTTCCATCCTCTTCTGTGCTAATCTGTGGCCAGAAGTGATCCGCTCGCCCTGAGCTTGCCGCAGGACGAGCGGCCTAACGCTCACCATGCCCGCTCTTCTCGACCCCGCCGAGCTGGCCATCGCCACCGCCCTCTTCGCCTCGGTCGCCGAGGAGATGGGCGTGACGCTGGGCCGCACCGCCCATTCGCCCAACATCAAGGAGCGCCGCGACTTCTCCTGCGCCGTCTTCGACCCCAAGGGCCGCCTCGTTGCCCAGGCCGCCCACATCCCCGTTCACCTGGGCGCCATGCCCACCGCCGTCCAGGCGGCTTTAGCCACCGCTCACCCTGAGCCGCTCGGTCCGCGAAGCGGGCCGAGCGAGTCGAAGGGTCACCCTGAGCCCCACCCGAGCGCAGCGAGGGCGCCTGTCGAAGGGTTCTCCCCCGGCGACGTCGTCATCCTCAATGACCCCTACCTGGGCGGCACCCACCTCCCCGACATCACTATGGTCTCGCCCGTCTTTCTTCCTGCGCGCGGGACAGGCTTCAGCCTGTCGGACCGAGGGCGGGGCAGGGCATCCAACCTCCAACCTCTAACCTCTAACCTCCAGCTTGTGGCCTTCGTCGCCTCCCGCGCCCACCACGCCGACGTCGGCGGCATCGCCCCCGGCTCCATGCCCCTGGCCGAAGAGCTCATCCAGGAGGGCATCGTCATCCCCCCCATCAAGCTGTACGAAGGCGGCACGCTCAACCGCGCCGTCCTGGCGCTCCTCCTGCGCAACATGCGCGCCCCCGACGAGCGCCGCGGCGACCTGGACGCCCAGGTCGCCGCCCACCGCACCGGCGAGGAGCGCCTGCGCGAGGTCATCGCTCGCTTCGGACTGCGACAGTCCTGGCGTCGCATGGACGCCCTCATGGACTACGCCGAACGCATGACCCGCACCGCCATCGCCGCCATCCCCGACGGCGACTACGCCTTCGAGGACGCCCTGGACGACGACGGAGTCAGCGACGAACCCGTCCCCATCCGCGTCCGCCTCTCGATTCGAGGCGACTCCCTCCACTGCGACTTCACCGGCTCCGCGCCCGAACGCCCATCGTCCGTCAACGCCGTCGCTGCCGTCACCCGCTCCGCCGTCTACTACGTCGTCCGCTGCCTCATCGAGGCCCTGGTCCCCGACGGCGAATCGGTGCCCAGTAACGACGGCTGCTTCCGCCCCGTCTCCTTCACCCTGCCGGAGGGCTCCGTCGTGAACGCCCGTCCGCCCCGCGCCGTAGCCGCCGGCAACGTCGAGACCTCCCAGCGCATCGTCGATGTCCTCCTGGGCGCCCTGGCCCCGGCCCTGCCCCACCTCATACCCGCCGCCAGCCAGGGCACCATGAACAACGTCGCCATCGGCTCATCTACCGCTCGCCCTGAGCCTGTCGAAGGGCCTGAGCCCGCCCTTGCCGCTCGCCCTGAGTCCGTCGAAGGGCGAGCGGCCGCGGGGCGGGGCGGCCCCTCCTTCCTCCTTCCTTCTTCCTCCTTCCTCCAAACCTTCGCCTACTACGAGACCGTGGGCGGCGGCGCCGGCGCCTCGCCCACCGCCGACGGCCTCTCCGCCGTCCACACCCACATGACCAACACCATGAACACCCCCATCGAGGCCCTGGAGATGGCCTACCCCTTCCGCATCCTGGAGTACGCCGTCCGCCGCGGCTCCGGCGGCGCCGGCCGTCACCGCGGCGGCGACGGCATCGTCCGCACCTGGCAGTTCCTGGCCCCGGCCACCCTCTCTCTCCTCAGCGAGCGCCGCCGTCGCGCCCCCTGGGGCCTCGCCGCCGGCGCCCCCTGGGCCGCCCTGGCTGGCCAGCCCGGCCGCAACCTCCTTCGCCGCGCTCCCCAAGACGCCGATGTAGCGGCGACCTTTAGGTCGCCAGGCGCAGGGCCGGGTCCAACCTCCAACCCCCAACTTCCAACCTCCGATTTCCCACCTCCCATCCCCCTCCCCTCCAAGTGCCAGCTCAAGGTCTCCCCCGGCGACATCCTCACCCTGGAGACGCCCGGCGGCGGCGGATTCGGGCAGTAATGGTAGGATTGTTCCGAAAATGACCGAAGCGTTGGGCGCATCGCGAGCCTTTCTTGGCGTCGACGCGGATTTGTGGGCCGCTATAGCCGCTTTGGTCGGCCCGCTAATCGCCGTTCTTTCCGGCCTTTTCGTGTTCAGGATACAACAGCAGTCAGAACACGCATCGGAACGGTTTGTAACGAACGGCATACAGAAGCTCTACGGAACTCTCAGCACGCTGCTCAGCATCCACCTCTTGAACTTCCAGATTGGCGCGTTCATCGTTCGGACGCTCAAGACTTACGAACTGGGGCATCCGCTGGCCCCGCGCGGCGATGAAATCCCCACATTCCTAGGCCTGGAATTGGAATCGTTGCCCATCGATTCACTGCTGCCCGTCCAGGAGTTGGTCGGTGACAAAGTCGTGCTCGACTGGGCCATGTCGGCTCTATCGGATGTTACGCTGGAGGCAAAGGAATGTGATTCCGAGATTCGCCAGCCGGTAGCGGCTTACTATCGAGGCAATCCGACAACCACGAAACTGAGGAGGGACGAGGCGTTGCGCGGGCTCACGATAGTCCAAGAGGCGTGGAATCTCCGAGTCTCAGCTCATTTCGCTCTGCTGGACCGACTGAATGACCTGGCCCGGCATATAGCCGTGAAGCGCCCCTGGACCGTCAGCGGGTATTATGCGGTGCGGGATCGCCGCGAGATTGGCCAGCTCCGCGAACAGATGCACAAGGGCTTCGAAAAGGCTAAGCTGGCGCGTGAACAGACAAAGCCTTGGCTGCAGTTCCAACCTCAGTCATCGCAACCCACCCCGCCCTCGCCAGAGTCGCCCCTTGACCCCACGTAGCTGCTGAGCTTGAGCCTTGCCGAAGCCCCGCCTGACGTAGCGGAGGCCTTCAGGCCTCCTCCGTAGGGGCGAGGCATGCCTCGCCCCTACACCATTCGCCCCTGAGCTAGCCTGCCCGTCTGGCTCGAAGGGCCCGTCCCCGGTCCGCTCACGCTGAGCCTGTCGAAGATGCCTCTGCCACCTCCCCATTCCACCTCTCGCCCGCCTCCCGCTACCCTGAAAGCGGAACGCTGCCCGCGCAGCGACCCGCCCATCCATCCGTTTATCCGTTCAGCATCCGCCGTGAAGGAGGTCCCCCAATGCCCCGCGGCGGCCGCCGCCCCGGCGCCGGCGCCAAACCCGGCAACCTCAACGCCCTCAAGCACGGCCTGCGCTCCCGGCAGTTCGCCCAGCTCGGCATGCTCCTCGCCTCCATCCCCCAAGCCCGCCAGGCCCTCCTGGACCTCGCCCGCCGCCACCAGCTCAAGCAGCGCCGCGCCGAGGAGGTCGCCGCCCTCCTCCTCTCTCGCATCGTCGAGCGCGGCGTCCAGATAAGAGGCGCTCATCCTGAGCCTGTCGAAGGATCGAACGCTCAATCCCCTATCGATGATCGACGCACCATCAACCAGAACACCCGCCGGACACCGGCACGCAGACGCGCCTCCCCCGCCAAAAGCGAAAACATCGACCCCCAACGATCAGACCCCGAACCTGACCCGCCTCCCACCATCGAAAACCAGATACGGAAACCGCCTTGATTGAACGCCGCCCCCCGTCCTACGATGGCCCCGATGACCCAACCGCCCGTCGCCCTCGACCCGGCCCGGGCCCTCGCCCGCGGCATCGCCCAGTTCAACGCCTGGCGCTTCTACGACTGCCACGAGACCCTGGAGGACATCTGGCGCGAAGCCGGTGGCAAGACCTCAGACGCCGCCCTGGCCGGCTTCTACCAGGGCCTCATCAAGATCGCCGCCGGCTTCCACCACCTCCTGCGCGGCAACCACAAGGGCGCCGTCACCCTCCTCACCGACGCCCTCCAGCTCCTCGAACCCTTCCGCCCGGCCCAGTCGGGCGTCGACGTCCAGCGCCTCATGGACGACGTGCGCCCCTGTCTGGAAGCCATCATCGCCCTGGGCCCGCGCCGCCTCTCGCAGTTCGAC
>JACPQO010000251.1 GCA_016190405.1 Chloroflexota bacterium
ACATCCATGAGGTCATCGCCACAAACAACGAGCGCGGCACCCTGGAGCCGGAGTTCCGGGCCGGCCTCCTGGCCGAGGCCCGCCGCCAGGAGGCCCGCCGCGGCGCCGAAGTCCTCGGCGTGCACGACGACATCCAGTTCCTGGGCTACGAGGACGGCCGCCTGAGCGAGGCCCCCCTCAACGAACTGCGCGAGAAGTGCATGCGGGCCATCCGTCGCTACAAACCGGATGTGGTCTTCACCTGGGACCCCTACGCCAACTACGAGAACCACCAGGACCACCGCGCCGTGGCTTGGGCGGCCATGGAGGCGGCCAGCTTCTCCCACTTCCCCCTCTACCATGGCGAGCACCGCGGCGAAGGGCTTCAGCCCCACTACGTGGGCGAGCACTACTACTTTGCCAAGGTGCCCCAGGATGTTAACAAGGTCGTGGACATCAGCGGCTACATCGACCGCAAGATCGACGCCCTGTGCGAGCACGTGAGCCAGATGATGCTCAGCGTCAGCAGCTTCAAGTTCGATGTCGAGGCCGCCGGCGTGCAGGTGCCCGGCCTGGGGGACCTGGACCCCCGCAACTACCGCCCTCTCATCGACCAGCAGATAAGGACCTGGGCCGTGGCGGTCGGACGGCGCCATGGCATGGCCTACGCGGAGGAGTTCCGCCGCTACCGCTTCGGGGGCATGGAACGCTGGTTCCCGGCCCTGGCCCGGGAAGCTGAGGGGCAGGCCGCCGGCCAGGGACTGGCGGACGATCTCTAAGCTGGGTCAGGGGCCTGGGGCGCCCACAGCAGCGCCCGCCCCAGATTGACCACCACCAGCGGCTCTTCCCGCGTACGGCCGCCGTCCTGGACGGCCACCACCGTGGCGTCCGTCAGAGGGACGAAGCGGTTGTTGGACAGCAGGGGAGCGCGGATGGGGTCCACGTCCGGTGGCAGGTAAACGTTCCCCGTGATCTCGTAGCCGGGGAGGACGATGGTGGCCCAGACGGGCACCTTCTCCACCACCTCGAACGACCTGGGCCGGTGGGCGGGCCCTGCCCCGGCCCTGGGTATGGCGAACAGGATGGCGTTGCGGTGCACGTGGACCACCGGGAGACGGCGGGGCGCCTCTTTCGGCCGGTGGGGGTCGTCCTCCATCTCGCCGTCGTGGACCACGATGAAGGTGCCGTCGATGGCGTTGAGTACGTCCACCAGTCGGTGCAGCGCCTCCGCGTGCTGGAGCTCGCCCACCACGCGGTGGCTGTCCAGGAATAGCTCAGCCACCACCAGCGACACCTGTTCCTGTGCCGGCGCCGGCGTTTCCTGGTCCAGTGCGGCCGTTGTCGAAAGCTCTTCTGCCATTGTGCTACACCTCCACCCCCGCCAACGCGGCCATCCGCTGGCCGCTGCCGTCCTGATGGCTCTTGCCGTTAAGGAGCCCGCGCCTCTCGGCCTCCAGGAAGGCGTTCACGACCTCAGGGTCGAACTGAGTGCCGGCGTTGCGGGCGATCTCCTGGACCGCCTTGTTGTGCGGGATCGCCTTGCGGTAGGGCCTGTGGGAGGTCATGGCGTCGTAAGCGTCCACCACGGCGAAGATGCGGGCGCCCAGGGGGATATCCTCCCCCCTCAGGCCGCGCGGGTAGCCGCCGCCGTCGAACCGCTCGTGGTGGGCACGGACGATCTCCGCGACGTCCTTCAGGAAGTCGATCCCCTCCAGGATCTGGTAGCCCAGCTCCGGATGGCGCTTCATCTCGGCCCACTCGGCTTCGGTCAGCGCCCCCGGCTTGGAGAGGACGGCGTCCGCCACGCCTATCTTGCCGATGTCGTGGAGGATAGCCGCCTTTTCGATCTGCCGCACCTCTTCCTTGCGCAGCCCCATCTGCCAGGCCACGACCGAGGAGAGTTCCGAGACGCGCAGGGCGTGGCCGTGGGTGACGTTGTCCCGCAGGTCAAGGGCGGCGCAGAGGACCGCCACGATGGACTCGTAGCTGCTGCGAAGCTCATCGGTGTGGCGGTGGAGGGCGGCCTGCTGCCGACGCAGGGTGTTGGAGCCGCGACGCACCAGGACCAGCAGAGCCACGTAGAGGGCGCCCAGGGCGGCGGCGATGCTGAGGAAAACCGTCCGTTGCAGGGCCGCGATGTGAGACGCGATGGGCGAGTAGTCGCGGTTCACTTCGATGGCGCCAACAACCGCGCCGTTGTCGCTGAACGAGAGGGGCACGTACATCTCCACCATCTCCGAGGCGCCTTCCAGGCCCGCTGTCCCTTCTTCCGTGGCAGAGCCCTCTTCTTCAGCCCCCTCGATCTTCGTGAACGTCTGGCCCTGCAGCGCCTCCCTCAGCCCCTCGTTCTCCGGCACCCGCGCGCCTATCAGGCCGGGCGTACTGGAGTAGACGATGGTCCCTTCGCGGTTCCAGAGATTGAGCCGGAGGGTGCGGGAGCTCAGCACGTTCTCGCGGACGTACTGGTCGAAGGCCGCCAGCTCGTTGCCCGTCAGCGGCGCCGCCAGTTGTTCTCGGGAGAGGTGAGCCGTCACCTGCCGGGCGGTGACCTGGGAGACGTCACTCTGAAGGTCGTCCAAGGTCCTGTTCCGGATATCGTTTCCCACAACGTGGGTGATCGCGAAGCCCCCCGCCAGGCTCAGCGCCAGGGCCACGGCGGCGAACATGGCTGTGAACTCCAGGAAGAACGTGGGGCGGCGTGGCCTTTCCTCCGCCGTCAAGGGCCCAGCGGCCTGTTCCCTGCTCCTGTTCAGCCGTAGGGTAGCTGCCACCACCGCTGCCTTCCTAGAGCTCCCCGCCGTAATCATCCAGTGGGGAGGAAGACTCCCGGGAGACATCGGCGGACACCCGCTCAGCGGGCAGGTAGCGCGAGGCCTTATTGGCGTACATATCGGCGTCCGCCCAGTGCATCATCTCGTCCACATCCTCGCCGCCCCAGGGAAACCCGGACACGCCGATGGAAACGCTCACCATGACCCGCCGGCCGTCCTCCTCGAACAGGGGGGTCCGCCCCAGCTCCTCCCAAAGGCGCTGGGCCAGAGAGAAGGCGCCCCGCTTGTCCGTGTCTGGCATGACCACACCGAACTCATCGCCCCCCAGGCGGGCCGCGATATCGCTGGTGCGGACGTGTTTGGCGATGACCTTGCCCAGGTTGGCGATAACGGTGTCGCCGACCCGGTGACCGTACTCGTCGTTGATCCCCTTGAGCCCGTCCACATCCAGCAGAAGCAGGGCCAGCGGCCCCTTGCTGACCCGTGTCTTCTCCAGCTCCGACTGGAGGAACTGGTAGAAGTGGCGGCGGTTATAGAGCTGCGTCAGTTCGTCCCTGGAGGCCATCTCTTGCAACTCCGCGGTGCGTATCACCAGCCGGGCCTGGTAGCGGCGCAGCAGCTCTACGTGCATCAGCCGGATATAGCGGGCCGAGACTATGCCGTACAGGAGCGGTAAGCCGGCCAGCAGCGGGTACGCCGCGTACTGCCAGGAGCGCTCCGCCTCCATGGCGACGAAGAAGGCCACTACCGCCGCCGTCAGGAAGAGCAAGATTCCCCGGCTGGCCCATACCGCCCGGTTGATCCCGGCCTCGTCGCGGGCCATATCGTGGTCGGTCACGGCCCTCGTTTCTGGCCGCACAGCCTGCATGCCATCCACCGCCTAGCGTCTGATCCCTATGTCGTGATCTTTTCCCCATAGCCCTCACAGATGTGCGAACCTCCGAAACGCTTGTCCAGCATCCAGGCGCCTTCGGCGGCTCGGCTACCATACCCCCGCCTGAGGCGGGAGGTTAGGCCCGTGGCTTTGCGCCCCGTCCTTTCGAACGGTTCGCCCCTATCGAGAGCTTGGAGTCTGACCGGCTGCACCTTCACGTCTGCGCAGTCCACAAAGTAAGACGCGTCCCCTTGTAGGCAGTTACACGTGTTGGTACCGTTGCCTCGCACCGCCCTATGGTCATAAGCTAATTGGATCCACCACTGAGGGTTGAAACCCTCAGCTTGGAGGAAGCTGCGGATTTCAATCCGCAGAGGAAGTCATTTGCTTCATGACCTTCAGGCGGGGGTGTGGTAGCTAGACGCCCTGCCGGCGCTTAGCCCTGCCGGCCCTGGGGCCCATGCCGCATCTGGCCGCCCACCCAGGCCATCGCCACCTGCAGCTCCTCGTCCAGGGCCACCAGGTCGGCGTCGTAGCCGGGGGCTATGCGGCCCTTGCGGTCCTCCAGGCCCAGTACGGCGGCGGGCACGCCGGACGCCATGCGCACGGCGTCAGTCAGGTCAGCGGCGCCCCACTGCACCACGTTGCGGACTACCTGGTCCATGGTCGCCGCGCCGCCCGCGATGGTGCCGTCGGCCAGCAGCACCCGGCCGTCCTGGAGACGGGCCTCGTTGTCTCCAACGCGGAAGCCTCCGGACGCCATGCCTGCCGGCGTGACCCCGTCGGTGACCAGTGCCGCCCGGCCGGGGCCCAGCGCCCGCACCAGCAGGCCCGCCGTGGCGGGGTGCAGGTGTACACCGTC
>JACPQO010000252.1 GCA_016190405.1 Chloroflexota bacterium
GCCACGCCCATGTTGAGGCCGGTGGGGGCGCCGGCGTAGGACATCTCTTCGTTGTAGACCATCTGCTGCATGATGGAGGCGCCGAGGCCGCCGTACTCGGCGGGCCAGGGCATGGTCAGCCAGCGTCGCTGGGCCAGCTTCCGGTTGAACTGCTTCCCGAACTCCGATTGCTGCTCGGCCCCCAGCTCGGTCTCGGTGTCGAACTGGTCGTGCCAGCCGGAGGGCAGTTCCTGCTTCAGGAACTCGCGCACCTCGGCGCGGAACTCCTCTTCCTGGGTCGTCAGACGAAAGTCCATGGAGGCCCTCCTCTAGGTGGAACAAGGAACATGGAACAAGGAACAAGGCCCGCCGCCCCTCGCCTTTCTTGTCCCGTGTTCCATGTTCCTTGACCCTTGTTCCTGGTTCCTACCCTTTGATCTCGCCGCTGACGATGCGGGAGGCGACGTCGCGGAAGACGTCGTACTCCTGGGCGCCGACCACGGCGAACTTATCGTTGAAGATGAAGGTGGGGACGCCGTTCACGCCGGCGGCGCGGGCCCAGGCCATCTGCTCCTCGATGCGGGCGGCGTAGCGGCCCTCGTCCAGCGCCTGGCGCAGAGCAGCGGCGTCCAGGCCGCAGCCGGCGGCCAGGCGGCAGAGCACGTCGATGTCGCTGATGTTCTGGTCCTCCTCCCAGTAGGCGTGGAACACGGCGCGCTGGAACTCCAGGAGGCAGCCCTGGTCGGCGGCGAACTCGGTGGCCTCGTGGGCCTTGCGGGTGTTGGCCACTATCGCGGGGCGTTGCATGTCGATTCGCGCCTCGGCGGCGGTCTGGCGGAGGTGGTCCAGGTAGCCCTGAGGGTAGCTGCGGCCGGGGTAGGCCTGGTCGCGGGGCAGCCCCTGGGGGGGCAGGTTCGGCCGCAAATCGTAGGCCCAGGCCTCAAGTTGCATTGAGAACTCTTGTAGGAGCCGCTCGGCCCGCACCAGGCCGACGTAGCACCACGGTCAGATGTAGTCGGAAACGATGCGCAGGCGGAGAGGCGGCGCCGAGGGAGCGGCGCCCGTCTCCACACCGGCGTGACGCTCCACATCGCCGTCGCCGTCGTAGCCCACGGCCCAGGATTCCATGATGCGAGCGGATTATAGCACGGGTTGGCGGCAGTTTGCGTGAAGGTTATACTACGGGCGCCATGCCGCCGTCCGTTAGACGCCAGACCCTGCCCCGGGCTAAAGCCCAGGGCATCGGTCGGCATTTCATGCCGCAGGTTTCAACCGGCGGTCCAGCTCAACCCTGCCATGGCTGAGGGCCTTCACGGCAAAGTAGCCATTGTCACCGGCGCCGGGCGCTACCGCGGCATCGGCCGGCACATCGCCCTGGCCCTGGCGCGGCAGGGGGCGGACGTGGTCGTCACCGGCTCCGGCCGCCCGCCGGACAGCTTCCCCGCAGACGAGCGGGAGATGGGCTGGCGGGACGTGGACTCGGTAGCCGATGAGATCCGCGGCCTGGGGCGTCGCGCCCTGCCGCTGGTCATCGACATCACCCGGCTGGCCGACGTACGACGGCTGGTCGAGGAGACCCTGCGCGAGTTGGGGCGCATCGATATCCTGGTGAACAACGCCGCCGCCGGCCGCGGCCGCGACCGGGTGCCCATCGCCGACCTGGAGGAGAGGGAATGGCGGCGGGTTATCGACGTGAACCTGACCGGCACCTTCCTGGTGACGCAGGCGGTGGCCCGCGCGCTGATCGACCAGAAACAGGGTGGCCGGATCGTCAACATCTCCTCCGTGGCGGCCCGCCAGCCGGTGTCTACATTCGGGGTGTACGCAGCGACGAAGGCCGGGATCATCGCCTTCACCCAGGTGCTGGCCACCGAGCTGGCGCGGCACGGGATCAACGTGAACTGCGTCTGCCCCGGCCTGACCGACACCTACCGGATGGAGGACATCACGCGGGGCCCGATGCGTGACGCGGTGATGCGGATGATCCCCCTGGGCCGCGAGGGCGAGCCGGCGGAGGTGGGGGAGCTGGTAGCGTTCCTGTGCGGGCCGGACGCCAGCTACGTCCAGGGCCAGACGATAAACATCGACGGTGGCCGGGCGATGATGTAGAGCCCGACGCTGTCATTCTGAGCGCCGATTCTGCTCGTTGCCGGAATGTTGTATCTTCGCGAAGGAATCTTGTGGGGTGGCGAGGGGACTACCGGATGCCAACTCGCTTCATTACTCCCACACGATAATGGCGAAGCAGTACTACGTTTATGTCCTGACAGATCGACACCGCGGTACGCTCTACGTCGGCGCCACGAACGACCTTCGGCGGCGCGTTTACGAACATAAGAATAAGTCGGTCGACGGGTTCTCCAAGAAGTACCACGTCACCAGCCTTGTCTACTTCGAAGAGACCACTGATGTTCGCGCCGTGATCGACCGCGAAAAGCAGATCAAGGGCTGGATGCGTGCCAAGAAGGTTGTCCTCATAGAGTCTGTCAATCCGCGCTGGGTCGATCTCAGCCAGGGCTGGTACGACCCCACTCCTCCTCCAGATTCCTTCGCGAAGCTGAGCTCTTCGGAACACGAGCCGGATCGGCGCTCAGAATGACAGCGTTTCTCCGCGCCTCCCCCGCCCGCCGCCGCTACCGCTGCCGCGACGGCTACATCCGCATCGCCTGCGAGAACGAAGCGCACTGGCGGGCGCTGGCGAAGTGCCTGGGCCGGCCGGAGTTATCGTACCCGGGCTCGTGGGAGGCGGCGAGAGCGGCGGCCCCGCGCGGCCGGCTGGGGCGGCTGCTCGAGGGGCTGTTCGCCGCCGATCCGGCACAGGTCTGGTTGGAGC